>JAGVHM010000013.1 GCA_020056545.1 bacterium | reverse complement strand
TCATCCCCGACGTCCGGACCAACAGCCTGATCGCGATGGCCGGAGCCGACCTCCTGTCCGATATCGAGTCGCTTCTAAAGCAGATCGACATCCCGTCACCGGAGAACACCGGCAAGATCAACGTCTATTACCTTGAGAATTCTGATGCGGAGGAGGTCGCCAAGGTCTTGGCCAGCTTGTCCGACAAGCGGCCCGCCGCTGCCGCCCCGGCGGCTGCCGGCGCTCCGGGAACGGTCAAGGGGATCATCTCCGCGGAGCTTGAGGGAGGCGTCAAGATCACGGCCGACAAGGCCACCAATTCCCTGATAATCATAGCGTCGGTGAACGACTACCTGACCCTTGTCGACGTCATAAAGAAGCTCGACATACGCCGGCGGCAGGTCTACGTGGAAGCGCTGATCATGGAGGTGGGCCTCGACAAGGGGCGCGACCTGGGGACCGAATTCCGCGGCGCCGTCAAGACCGATAATCCCAGCGGGGCGATCATCGGGGGGAGCAACTTCGATTTCAAGGGCAACGTCAACGAGCTCTTCGCGGCGATCACCGCGGGCAACCCGCTGGTCTTCGGCGGCACGGGACTGATCGCCGGAGGAATCGCCGGAAAAGTCAAGCTTCCCGACGGGACGGAAATCCCGGCCATCACCGCCATCCTGAGGGCCGCCGAGAACCGGGACAACATCAACATCCTGTCCTCTCCCCATCTCCTCACGCTGGACAACAAGGAGGCGGAGATAATCGTAGGAGAGAACGTGCCGTTCATCACGAGCCAGTCCCGCGACACCACGAATCTCGCCAATCTGATAAACACCATCGAGCGCAAGGACGTCGGCATCACCCTGCGCATCACCCCGCACATACACGAGAGCGAGTTCGTCAACCTCGAGATATTCCAGGAGTCTTCCGCCATAAAGGGGGGGACCCAGCTCCTTGACGCCAACCGGGTCGGCCCCACGACGACGAAACGGTCGGCCAAGACCAGCGTCCTGGTGCGAAACGGAGACACGGTGGTGCTGGGGGGGATGATGCAGGAGACGTTCACCACCATCGAAAGACAGATTCCGCTGCTGGGGGACATCCCTCTCCTCGGGTATCTTTTCAAGTTCAAGTCGGTGTCCCGCAACAAGACGAACCTGCTCATCTTCCTAACCCCCCACGTCATAAAGGAACCCGACGACCTGGCGAAGATGAGCGAGAAACAGCAGAAGAAGATGGACAAGTTCATCGAGCAGAACCGGGGAGAAATGCAACGGATCACCCCCGAGCCGCAGGCGAAGTGATCCCTTGAGCGAGCCGCAGGCTCAGGGAAAGATACAGGACCTGGACGCCCTCGTCCCGGAGGCCGAACTGCTGGGCAAGATCCCGATCGGGTACGCGCGGAAGCATCTGCTGCTCCCCTGCCGGGACGCCGACGGATCGCTGGTCCTGCTTTCGGGCAGGCCGGACGTCCCTGAAACCGTCGACGAAGTCCGCTTCCTTGTTGGCCCCATCCGGGTCCTCGCCGCCCCAGGAGACGCGATCCTCA
Source organism: bacterium (assembly GCA_020056545.1). Taxonomy (GTDB): domain Bacteria; phylum Desulfobacterota; class Deferrimicrobia; order Deferrimicrobiales; family Deferrimicrobiaceae; genus JAENIX01. Next base: position 11,395 of record JAGVHM010000013.1, on the reverse strand, counting down.
AAAAAATAGACACCGCATACGAGAAGATCCACACGCCGGAGCGCGAGATGGTCGAGGGGCTCTCCGGCGAATGGAACCTGGACGTCGAAGCGGCCATCGAGGAAACACGCGACCTCCTGGAATCCCCGGAGGAAGCGCCGGTCATCAAGTTCGTCCATTCCCTGCTCTTCCGCGCCATCAAGGAGCGATCCAGCGACATCCACGTGGAGCCGTACGAGAAGGAGCTGGTGGTGCGCAACCGCGTGGACGGCATCCTCTATCCGATGGTGGCCGCACCGCGGAAGTGGCACGCGCCGGTCGTGTCGCGCATCAAGGTGATGGCTGGGCTGGACATCGCCGAGCGGCGGCTTCCACAAGATGGGCGGATCAAGATCCGCATCGGTGGGAAGGAAATCGACATCCGCGTGTCGATCGTCCCCACCGCCTTCGGGGAACGCGCCGTGCTGCGCCTCCTGGACCGGTCGAGCATCCTGCTCGGACTTTCGGACATCGGCCTCTCCGCGAACGATCTCTCCGTGTTCGAGAGATTTCTCGGAAGGTCCAACGGCATCGTGCTTGTGACAGGCCCGACCGGATCGGGGAAGACCACCACCCTGTACGCCGCCCTGTGCCGCCTCGATTCCGGGACGAAGAACATAATCACCATCGAGGACCCGATCGAGTACCAGATCCAGGGGATCGGACAGATACAGGTCAACCCCAAGATCCAGCTGAGTTTCGCCAACGGCTTGCGCTCCATTTTGCGCCAGGACCCCGACATCATCATGGTCGGTGAAATACGCGACGCCGAAACAGCGGAGATCGCCATCCAGGCCTCCCTGACGGGGCACCTCGTGCTGTCCACGCTGCACACCAACGACTCGGCCAGCGCCGTGACACGCCTCGTGGACATGGGGATAGAGCCGTTCCTCGTGGCGTCCTCGCTTTCCGTGGTCATCGCCCAGCGCCTCGTCCGGAAGCTTTGCCCCTCGTGCAAGGCGCCCTACGTGCCATCCCCGGCGCAGTGGAAAAAACTCGGGCTTGCGGACGCGCCGCCCGGACCTTTTTTCTCCGCCGTGGGGTGCGCCGACTGCATGACTACGGGGTACATGGGCCGCGCGGGCATCTTCGAGGTCCTTCCCGCCGACGACCGGCTGCGCGCGCTTGTCCTCACGCGCTCCGACTCCGACGGGATCAAGTCGTTCGCCGTTTCGCGCGGGATGCGGACGATCCTCGCAGCGGGGGCGGAAAAGGTCATCGAAGGGATCACCTCCGCGGAGGAGGTCCTGCGCGTAACGCAGGAAGACTAAACGGCCCGTACCGTGCCCACCTACAAGTACACAGCGATCACCAGGGAAGGCGCCGAGCAGAAGGGAAACGTGGAGGCCGAGAGCCTTTCCGCGGCCCGAAGGAAGCTGCACGCCGATGGAGCGTATCCCCTGTCGATTTCCGAGAGCACGGGAAAGAACCCGCTTTTCCCATCCTTCTCGCTTCTCGGACGCCAGGAATTCCTGCCTTTGCTGACCCGCCAGCTCGCCACGCTTGTCGGCGCCGGCGTCCCGGTTGTTTCCGCGCTGCATTCGGTGTCCTCCCAGATGGAGGACCAGGAAGGCCGCCGGGTGGTCGTGGCCCTGCAGGAGGCCGTGAGCGGGGGCACTCCCCTCGGCCGGGCGATCGAATCCCACCCGGACATGTTCCCGGAACTGTACGCGAGCATGGTGCGCGCCGGGGAGGAAAGCGGGATGCTCTCCCTCTCCCTTTCCAGGCTGGCCGACCATCTTGAGGACCAGGCTCGTACGAAAAACCGCGTGCGCGCCGCGCTGACGTACCCGGTGCTCATGGCCGTCGTCGCCACTCTTGTTGTCGTATTCCTCCTGACTGTCGTCGTCCCGAAAATCGTGGGGGTGTTCACCCATCTCGGCCGCGCCCTGCCGCTGCCGACGCGTATTCTGATAGCGATAAGCGACGTCTTCGCCGCGGGATGGTGGGTCATCCTGATCCTGCTGGCCACCGGCATCGTCCTGGCTCGCCGCCATCTCGCCACGGCGAAGGGGAAACGGTCCCGTGACTCGCTGCTCCTCCGGCTTCCGCTTCTCGGGCGGCTCGCGCACCTGTCCGCACTTTCCCGGCTCTGCCGCACCCTTTCCACTCTCCTGGCCGGCGCGATCCCGGTCGACAGAGCTCTGCGCATCGTCGCTCCGGTCGTGGGCAACGTGGTGATCTCCGAAAGAATCGCGGCGGCGGCCGACCGAGTGGTGGAGGGGGCGCGCCTGTCCGATGCCCTGCGCGTGCACGCGGAGATCCCCCCGACGCTCATCCAGATGGTGGCTGTCGGAGAGGAAAGCGGCAAGCTCGATTTCATCCTCGCGAAGATGGCGGATGCCGTAGACGGGGAGATTGAAACGAGGCTTTCCCGGCTTCTCTCGCTTCTCGAGCCCATCATTATCCTCATGATGGGGCTGGTGGTCGCCGGCATCGTAGTTTCCATACTGCTGCCATTGCTCGAAATCTCCCAGATCGTTCGATAAGGAGGATTAAGGGATGAGCTCTCGTAAAATAGAAACGGACCGCCTGCGGAACCGCGCCGGCTTCACGCTCATCGAGATCATGGTGGTCATCGTAATACTCGGGCTGCTCGCCGCGCTCGTCGTTCCCAAGCTGATCGGCCGCACGGAGGAAGCGAAGAAGACGCAGACGCGCGTCCAGATAAAGAGCCTCCAGCAGGCGCTGGAGCTGTTCAAGCTGGACAACGGCTTCTACCCTTCCACGGACCAGGGACTGGACGCCTTGGTGCGGATGCCCGAGGGCGGGCGAATCCCGAAGAACTACCGCAAGGGCGGGTACATCGACAGGACCCCGAAGGACCCGTGGGGAAATCCGTACGTCTACGTTTCCCCGGGCCAGCGCGGGGACTACGACATCAGTTCGTACGGCGCCGACGGCGTGCAGGGCGGGGAAGGCGAGGATGCGGACATCAACAGCTGGGACTCGTAGCCTAGGCTTTACCCTTATCGAGCTTTCCGTCGTCCTTTTCATCCTGGGGCTGGTTCTATGGCTGGCCGCGCCCAGGATCGCCGACGTCGGCGAACCTGGACGGAACGCGGTTTTCCGCGAGATCGCCGCAAACTCCGAAGAGGCGTTCGACTATTCGCTCTTCGAAAAACGCGAGACGCGCCTTATCCTCGATCCTCCCGCCGGCACATACAGGTTCCAGATCGCGGGAGGAAAAAAGACCTCTCCAGCAAAACCGCTCGGCAGCCGGCTTGCGATAACGGGGATCCGCATCGAAAACGAGGACCGGCCGCTGGACCTTGTCACCGAGATCCGCTACCTGCCGGGGGGGAAGATCCGCCCCACCAGGATTTTTCTCCGCGACAACGGCACAGGCGGAGAGACGACAGACTGGACATTGCGGATAAACCCGTTCGACGGGTCGGTCGACGTGCTTACGGGGACGGTGGTCAAGGATGCGTAGCCGGAAAGGTTTTACGCTCCTCGAAGTTCTTGTGGCGCTGGCAATACTGTCGGCGGTCCTGGTGCTCGCCTACCAGGTGATGTCCGGCGCCATCGCCGCAGGGGAGCGTTCGGAGCGGTGGACCGTAACCGCGTTCCTTGGCGAAACGGTCCTCCGCGATGCCCTTTCAACATTTCCCGACATAGGAGAGATAGCGGGGCGCTTCCCGCCGCCCGACGAGGCGTACACATGGGTCCGGGTCGTCAGGCAGGCCGCCCACCCGGACGCGCGAGAAGTCCATGTGACGGTGACATGGACCACGAAGGGCGTCGAGGAGAAGATGACCCTTTCCGGGATCGCGGCGAAATGAACACCGGTTTCGCCCGCCGCGGGGGGCCTGCCCTCTGGTCGAGGAAGATGGTAGGGGGGCCTGCCCCCCGGAGCGCTAAGCGCGTAGGGGGGTTCACGCTCGTCGAGATCCTTCTCGCGCTGGGAATCCTTGCGACGATCCTGGCGATCCTTCTTTCCGCCTTCACGGGAGCCGGGCGCGGACTGGATATCCTCAAGGAGCGCTCAGGCGCGTTCCGGCAGATCCGGATCAGCGCGGATCGCATCGGGACGGACCTAGCCGGGGCTTTCTCGTCCACAAGCGTAACCGCCACGGCGTTCACCTGCCGCGCCGACCAGTTCTCCGGGAAACCGGCATCAACGCTTATCTTCACCGCCTTCGTACTTCCCGATCCATCGGCCGCCCGTCCCTCGACTGACATAGTCAAGATCAAGTACTACCCGAAAGTAGGGGCCGACGGGAAATACATCGACATATACCGGGAGCAATCCGACCTGCCCCTCATCGAGAACAAGATGGCCACGAGCGAGTCCCGCCTGGCGACCGGCCTCATGGGTTTTCGCGTCGAAACGTTCGACGGGAAGAACTGGACTACCGATTGGCCCCCCGGGGGTGGAACCGGCAGCGGCCGGCTCCCGACCAAGGTGGCTTTCGTCCTGACGGATGCCAGGGGACAGGAATATCGCAGGAGTTTCCCCATCCCGCTTGCGGGCGGCGAAGCATCGACCCTCTTCTCCGGCAAGAGGGAGGGACGCTCCAAGTGAAGACCATCGTCCGAAACGACTCCGGAGTCGCCCTTCTCGTCACCCTGCTGGTGCTGGTCCTGATAGTGGCGCTGGCCATGGAGATCTTCCACGTCGGCGCCAGGGCGGCGCAGAGCGGCGCCTACGGCCGGGATTCCATCCGGTCCGCCCTGTTGGCGGAAGGCGGGGCGGCGGCGGCGAAAATCGCCTTGCGGCAGGACGCCAAGGACAACCAGTACGACACCCTGGACGAGATATGGTCTCGACCCGTCCCCCCCATCGAGCTCGGGGACGGCGTCGTGGCGGTCACCGTCGAGGACGAGGAGCGGAAACTCAACCTGAATCGGTTGATCCTCGCCAACGGGAACGCCCCGGACGAGCAGAGGCTCGCCGTGTTCCGCAAACTGCTCTCCATCATAGGCATCGAGCAATCGGTGGCCGATGCGGTGGTGGACTGGCTCGACAACGACGACTCGGCCCGCGTCGGGGGCGCCGAAAGCTCCTACTACATGTCGCTCCCCTACCCCTACCGCGCAAAGAACGACCTGTTCGACACGCTGGACGAACTGCGCCTTGTCCGCGGGATCACGAGAGAGGCATTCGAAAAGATCAAACCGTTCGTGACCGTCCATTCCTCGGGCATGGTCAACATCAACACGGCACCCAAGGAAATACTCATGGCGCTCTCAGCGGGCCAGGACGCCTCCGACGGCGGAGAGATCAGCTCGGCCACGGCCGACCAGATCATGGAGTACCGCAAAGATACGCCGTTCCAGAAAACCAAAGACATCGGGAACGTCAATCCGATGCTCAGGGATTTATACGACAAGACGCGTTTCCGGGACCTGATAGATATAAAGAGCACGGTCTTTCACGTCCGCTCCATGGGCGATTTCGGGGGGACGGTCCGGACGGTCGACGCAGTGGGGGTGCGGGCCGGAAATGATATACAATGGCGGTACTGGCGTTTAGAATAGGCACTAATAAAATCCTTTCCACGGGGTGTTCGATGTCTCGAATTTCCAGAGCCGTTTTTGCAGCCTTGATCATGATCGCCGCATTTTCGGGCGTGGCCGGCGCGGAGATGACGTTGCCGGTGAACGACAACAACACGGGGATCTTCGACCAGCCTTCGGTGGCGATGGACGGATCGAAGGCGCTCGTCGCGTACATCGGGAAAAATACCGCTTCCGGTGATGGCTACTGGGTGTACTTCGCGGCGGTAAACGGGGATACCAATTTCGCCAACCTGTCCCTGGTTAAGGACAGCGCGGTTATCCTTACATCCCCCGTGGCGGTCGATAACACAGGCACGGGCGGAAACTCTTCCTTTTACGACGCGCGCCATCCTAAAATCGCCCTGCGGTCGTCCACCGAGGCGGTGATCTTCTTCCAGGCCAAGGCTACCGACCTGGACACCGTCTACCGACCCTATATCGCCAGGTTTACGCTTACGGGCAACACGGCGACACTCGCTTCCGTCAAGCAGGTGACCGGATTCCCTGCAGGTGATCTCGCAACCGGCGATATCGAAGACATCTCCTTCGGTATCGTCACGACGGACAATTCCGCGCGCATCGCCTTCGGGAACCGGTCTGTCATCGGAACGGATCCGTTCCAGGTGTATTTCGCGCGGGTGGGGATCGACAACGCGTTGGTAGTCGGCGCGCCGATACCGCTCTCCTCCCTCCCCGCCACCGACGGGCGTCGGCCGCTTCCGAGCCTTCGGCTCGACACGCTGAACCGGTCGCATGTCGCCTGGGCCGCGGACAACGCCTTTTTGACAGGCCCCGTCCCGGTTTACTACGCGATGATCAAGGAAACGAGCGGCATCGACAACCGCGTCATATCGGCGACCCAGGTGATCGGGGGCGGGTTCCGCTGGGGCTTCCCGTCGCTGCAGGTATTCAGCAACAGCTCCATCGTCGTCCTCGCCGCCGACGAGACCGTGCCGGGCCAGGCGGGCAACATCGGCTTCATAAACTTCAACCCCGACGCCGACAACCAGGACGGCAGCACGGTGATTGTTGCGGACAACAGGAACTTCTTCATCACTCCCCCGGGGGAGCTCATCCTGCCCGACGAATTCAACCTTTATCGCCCGGATGCGGTCCTGGACACGAGCGGCAGGTTACACATGACGGGATACGGCGCGGGAGGCACGCGCTGCACGTATTACGCCTTCCACCTGATCGCCACGTTCCCCTACTTCGAGATCCTGACTCCGCGCGCCCAGGTGGGCTTCGATTCCCAGGAGTTCCCGAGGGAGATCACCGGCGATTACACCAAAGGAGCGTTCGGGTACACCAGCGGGAAGGCGATCGTTTTCTGGTCCGGCCTGATCCCCGGAGGCACGAACCGTAACCTGGACGTTACGACCGTCGGCACGATCACGCTTCCGATTCCATTCAAGGAATCCGGATGCTCGATGGTCTCCGATCCATGCGCAGGGGAAGGCGGACGGATGGCCGGCACCGCATTCCTCTTCCTTCCCGCCATCGTTCTGGCGATCCGGCGGATTTCCCGGGGAAGCCGGTCGGCGCGCCGGAGTGCCGTTGCATAGCGAATTCGCCAGGGGCCGCCGGCTCGGCGCGGCCCTTGGCGTTCTTCTTTTCGCGATCATCTTTCTGTTCACGCTCCTGTATACCCTCCCGGGGGATTCACTTCTCTCCCCGCTGCGAACCTCGCTCGCCGCGCGCGGGATCGAATTCACCTGCGAGGATTCCCGCATCGTCTTTCCCCTTGGCCTGCAATGCCGGAACGCCGTGATAGGAACACGCGGAGGAGGAGCCATTTCCATCGAATCGGCCTCTGCGTCATGGGAATGGACGGGGCTGTTCCAATGGCTTCCGTTCCATTTTCAAGCCAGGCGGGGAGAGGCGTCCGTGGACGTGCGCACATCGCCGATGGTATCCGATCCGGGGAAAGTGCGGCTGGGCATATCGAAACTGGGCTCTGAGGACCTTGCCCCACTCTTCGCGGCCCCTTCGGGAACCGGATTTCTTATCGACAGCGCGGAACTTCAATGGAAGGGGAATTCATCCGGCGCCGATTCGGGGACCGGCGAAGGATCCCTTTCGTGGCTGCGCCTTCCGATCCCCGCGCAAAATTCTCCGGTGCGGGAGGCCCTGCTGCGGGACGTCCGCCTCAAGTTCGTCGTCCGTGAAGGAACCGTCCACGTCTCTTCCCTGACCGGGACGTACGAAGGGTCCGCGGTGGACGGAAACGGAGAGATCGCGCGTTTCCTGACTCCCGCCGCATCTTCGATCACTTTTCACCTGCGGGTCCAGAACCCGCTGGAGGGAAAGATCGCGACCCTATTTGACCTGGTGGCGAAAAACACCAAGAATGCTAATCTGAGGATCAAGGGCTCGCTCCTGTCACCGACGGGTGAGTTCCAGTTCTTTTAGGACCGTGTGATGAAGACCCTGGGCATATCGATAACGCAAGGCCATCTCTCAGCACTCCTGTGGGAACAGTCCCTGTTCGCCTCGAAATGCCATTTCCACTGCACGGTCCACTGCCGGGACCCGTATGGAGGGCAGGACGACGCCTCCAACCTTGCGGATGAGATCCGCAGCAGGACGGGAAGCCTGGACCTGCCACCGGTCGTGCTGTCCCTCCCGGCCTCATGGACGTTCCTGCGGCAGATAGAACTCCCGGTGGCCGACCTTGAGCGCGCGAAGAAGATCCACCTGTCCGAGCTGGAAGGGAGCTTGCCGCTCGAGGACGAAGCCATCCTGTCCGACCTCCTGCCATCCCCGCCGGGACAACCCGGAAAGTTCGTCGCGGTGGCCGCCCGCAGGGAAGCGGTCGAAAAGACCGTGGCGCTTTTCACCGGCGCCGGGTTCCGCGTGGACCGCGTCGTAACCGACCATGTTTCGATCCTCTCTGCCTTCCTTTCCGCGAACGCCCTCCCCGACGGGATAATCGTTTCCACGCTTTCCGACATCGTCGTTTTGCGCATCGAGGGAGGAGCCGTGCGCTGGGCGCGCCAGTTCCCCTCCGCCATGGCCTCCGACGCCGCGGGATTGGCCGAGGAATGGCGCATCCTCCTGCAAGCCGATCCGCAGCATGAATCCCCTATGCCTGTATCGATACTTGGAGAGGCACCCGCCGCCCTCGCCGGCGAGTTGGCAGGCGCGTCGGCATTCCACCTTCCGGAAGCAGGCGACGCACCGCCGCTTGCATACGGAGCCGCACGGGTATTTTCGCACCCGAAGGGACTGGGCGGATTTTCCCTTCGGACTTCCGCGGAGGCGGAATCGGAACTCGAGCGCCAAAAGAGAAGGGTGCGCATTGCCGCAATCGCCGCGGCGGTGGCGGCCGTCTCCGCCATTGCCTCGCTGGAAGTCGCGAAGTGGGCCCAGGAAAGGAAGGTGGCCTCCGTCCGCGCGCAGATCCGCAAGGAGTTTTCCGAAGCCGTCCCGGGTGCGAAGGCGGCAGTACAGGAAACCGCGCAGATCCGCGGAAAGATACAGTCGCTGCGGAGGCAGCAGAAGGAAATGGGGATCGACCCAGCCGGGCTGTCATCATCGCTTATGAAAGTTTCCCAGGCCCTCCCCCCCAAGGAAAACGTCGTGATGAAAGAGATCTCCTTCGACGCCGGCAGGATACGGCTTACCGGGGAGGCGGGGGATTCCCAACTGGTCGAAAAGTACCGGACCGCGCTTGCGGCGGCCTTCGGACCGGAGGTCAACGTAACCGTGCAGGAATCGCGCGGCGTGGCGAAGAGCGGCTCCATCCGGTTCACCATACTCGTCGAAAAAGGGGGCGCGGGCCGTGCTTCGTGACCGCGAAAAGGCGATCCTCCTTGCCGGTGGAATCGCGGCGGCGGTAATTCTCCTGCTCTCCTTCGTGGTCATTCCCGGGACGGCCAGGGTCAGGACCCTAACCCGTCAACTCACGCAGGCCGAGAGCGACCTGGCGGAAATGAGGAAGATCCGTCCCGAGCTGGAGCAGGCCGACCGTGAGGTGCGAATCAGCACCGGGCGGGTCACCGGGTCGGCCAACGCCGCGGAATCCACGCATGCGCGCCTTACCGCCGCTCTCCTAGAGGCCGGTTTTCCGCAATCATCGTTCAGCCTCAAATCCGGCGGCGTCAAGGACGGGGAGTTCTTCAGGGAAGAGGCATTCGATTTCAAGATCGAGAACCTCACATACCTCGAGTCTGTAAAGATCGTCACGCGGTTTGAAACCGGGCCCCTGCCCATTGCCATCCGCTCGGTGCAGATGAAGAGCCGTTACGACGACGGCAGATACATCGACGCGACCTTCCGGATCGGATTCCTGCTCCCCCTGACTCGATGACCCGCCGCTTCGCCTTCGCAATCCTTGCCGCGTTCCTGCTCATCGCCGCTTGCAAGGAGGACAGGCCCCGCCCCGTGTTGTCTTCCGCGGACAGGGAGATCCTGCGGGCCAAGGCGGACGACAAGATCGGGGTCATCATCACGGAAAACCTGCCGGCTCTTTTCGCCGGGCTGGTCGTGTTCCGCTCGGACGCATTCCTGTCACAGTCGCACATGCTGGACCAGGCGAACATCTCCGTCCTCAACATGTTCGGAAACACCGCCATACTGCTCCTGAACAGCCCCGACATACCTCCGCTGCTGAAGGAACCGTCGGTGAAAAAGATCCATTACCTCTGCCGGCAGGGGGCGCTCGTCCGGCTCGACACACCCTTCGAAATCGACATCATGCGCCGGTTCGGGGAGGGAAAAGAGGACGAGCCCGTCACGTTCGCGATACGGTTCCGGGACCCCCCTGAGGAAAAAGACGCGTCACTCATTACCGCTGCCGGCTTCACGATCCGGTCCAGGGAAGGCATCGCCTGGGCGGTCACCGGACCCCTGCGCGGCATCCCCCGCCTGCTGGAGAGCGACAGGATCGGTTTTTACTCGAGCGCATCCTCGCAGACAGGCGTTACAGTCACGAAGGAAGTGCCGTCGGCCAAGGAAACGATCGATCAAATCAAGGACAGGGAGTCGAAAGAGCCGACGCCGACGCCCGGAGACAGAGCCGCACCGTCCCACAAGATCCGCAGGGATGGTCAATCTCCCGCCCCGCCCGGTGGAACGACGGACAATAGCGTAAAATAGTCAGGAACCGCCACCATCGCAACGGGTCAAGACGATCGTCGCGACACTGCAGCACATGACAGGTTTTTAAGAGGAGAACGAGGTGATACGGAAGCGGATTGTTCTGGCGCTGATCGCATGCACGATGCTGCTTGTTGCGGGGTTCGAGGATGATTGTGTATCGCCCCACGGGAACCGCATTGCGCGGGGATCTGCGATCGCCGGAACGGCCGGTGGATCTTCAACCGTAGGCGTTACGGTCACCCTTCCCGTACCGGTATCCGTGGAAACGCTTCAGGACGTCCGGGCTAACGCGCCGCAAAGGCGGGATCTTGCGCCCCGTGATCGCGCAATCCCGTTCCGAAGGATCCAGAAGTCCGGCAACGAATCGGTTTTCTCGCCTCGGCTGTTCCTGAGCCTATCGCCCGCGGTATCCTCTCTCTTTGCGCCTGCGGCGTTATCACCGAAGCCGATGGCTCCGGCGCTCGACAACAACTTCGCCGGACTTCCCAATCCCACGTCCTTCGACATCATCCCCCCGGACACTATGGGAACTGCAGGGCCGAATCACCTAGTGAGCATCCTCAACAGCGAATTCGGGGTTTTCGACAAGTCGGGGGTTTTAAACTCCGGCAGTGTGGTATCACTGAACAGTTTCTGGAATTCCGTTTGGAGCCTTCCTCCTGTAGTTCCAAGCCCGCCCGATACATTTGACCCCAAGATCCTGTACGACCAGCACAGCGGGCGCTTCATCGCCGTCTCCGTAGCTGGGCAAAGCTCGACGGATTCCTGG
>JAGVHM010000023.1 GCA_020056545.1 bacterium | reverse complement strand
CCCGAGGCGATCACGGGGATCCCCACCCTGTCGGCTATGGTCCGCGTCAGTGGGATGTCGTATCCGTCCCGGGTTCCGTCCCGGTCCATGCTGGTCAGAAGAATCTCCCCCGCGCCGAGCTCTTCCATCCTTGCCGCCCACGATACCGCGTCGATCGCCGTGGGGCGGCGGCCTCCGTGCGTGTAGACCTCCCAAGTCCCCGCCCGCCCCGGGACCGCGCGCGCGTCGATCGCCACCACGGTGCACTGGCTGCCGAAACGCTGTGCGGCCTGCCGGACAAAATCGGGGTCGGCGACCGCCGCCGTGTTGATCGACACCTTGTCGGCCCCCGCGGTCAGCAGGGTCCGGATGTCCGCAATCGTCCGCACCCCGCCTCCGACCGTGAGAGGCATGAACGCCTGCTCCGCCGTCCGCCGCACCACATCGATGATGATGTCGCGGCGCTCATGGGAGGCGGTGATGTCGAGGAAGACCAGCTCGTCGGCCTCCTCGTCGTCGTACCGGCGCGCGATCTCGACCGGGTCGCCCGCATCCCTCAAGTTGACGAAGTTGACCCCTTTTACGACGCGGCCGTCCTTCACGTCAAGGCACGGGATGATCCTCTTGGCCAGCATTCTCCCGTTACCGCCGGCTCACTGTTTTTCGAGCCTGAGCGCGTCCGCAAGCGTTATGGAGCCGTCGTACAACGCGCGCCCGATTATCGCGCCGCAGACCCCCTCGCCCTCCATCGCCAGGAGCTTCTCGACGTCCGCCAGCGCGCTTACGCCCCCGGAAGCGATCACGGGGGTCGAAAGGCCCTTCGCGAACTCCCCGATGCTTCCGAAGTTCGGGCCCGACATCATGCCGTCGCGGGAGATGTCCGTGTAGATGAAGCATGATATCCCGATCTTTTCCATCCGGCGAGCGAGATCGACCGCGATCACGCCGGTCATCTCCACCCAGCCCCGGATGGCCACCTTCCCGTCCCTGGCGTCGATCGACGCCGCCACCTTGCCGGGATACGCCTTCGTGATCCTCAATACCTCTTCCGGGTTGCGGACCGCGGAGGTTCCCAGGATGACCCGGGACACTCCCGCGCCCATGTACCGGGAGGCGATCTCGAAGTTGCGCACCCCGCCGCCCACCTGCACCGGCACGTCCACGGCGGCGGCTATGCGCCGGATGATTTCGAAATTGACCGGCTTCCCGAGGAACGCACCGTCCAGATCTACAACGTGGATCCTAGCCGCCCCGGCGGCGGCGAAGCGTTTCGCCACATCCAGGGGCGAATCCGAAAACACGGTGGCGTCCTCTGCGCGTCCCTGGCGCAGGCGGACCGCCTTCCCTCCCTGGATGTCGATGGCGGGAATCACCTCGAAGGACATTAATCCCCCGCATCGCGGCACAGCCGCCCGAAGTTCGACAGCAGCGCCAGCCCCGCCACCTGGCTTTTCTCCGGGTGGAACTGCACCGCAAGAAAGTTTCCGGCGCCCACTCCCGACGCGAACTCGACGCCGTAGGACGTCCTGCATGCTATCACCGAGGGGTCATCCGGCACGACGTAATAGGAATGCACGAAGTAGAAGTATGACCCCGAGGGTATGCCGCGCAGCATCGGGTGGTCCGTCGCGAACTCGACGCGGTTCCAGCCCATGTGCGGGATTTTCAACGCCGCCCCCGCGGGAAAGCGGACCACCTTCCCGGGGAGGAAACCCATCCCCTTGTGCCTGCCGAATTCCTCGCTCTCGGTGAAGAGAAGCTGCTGGCCAAGGCAGATCCCCAGGAAAGGCCTCGCCTCCGCAAGCGCATCTGACAGAAAAGAGAGAAGTCCTTGCCGCGAAAGATTTTCCATGCAGTCGCGGAACGCCCCCACGCCCGGCAGCACGATCCCCCGGCACCGGCAAAGTTCCGCCGGATCGCCGCTTACACGTGTCGGGAATCCGAGCGTCTCCAGGGCCTTGCTGACGCTGCGAAGATTGCCCATCCCGTAATCTACGACGCCGATGGCGTCCGTCCTGTTCATCCGAGGACGCCCTTCGTGGAGGGGACCCCCTTTACTCGCGGGTCGATCCGGACGGCGTCCGCCATCGCCCGTCCCAGGGCCTTGAAAACGGCTTCTATGGTGTGGTGCCCGTTGCTGCCGTAGAGGACGTTGACGTGGATGCATATGCCCGACGACTGGGAAAAAGCGCGCAGGAACTCCTCCACAAGCTCGACGTCGAACGCTCCCACCTTTTCGCATTTCATGGGGCATCGGAAAACGAGGTGCGGGCGAGCGGAGACGTCCACGCTCACGTTGGCGAGCGACTCGATCATCGGGATGCTCGCGAAGGCGTAACGCGCAATCCCCGCCATGTTACCGAGGCTCTTGCGGAACGCCTCTCCCAGGCAGATGCCCACGTCCTCCACCAGGTGGTGGAAATCCACCTCGGTGTCGCCCTTCGCGGATAACTCCAGGTCGAAGCCCCCGTGGAGGGAGAAAAGGGTCAGCATGTGGTCGAAGAAAGGTACCGTCGTGGAAACCCTGGACGCGCCTTCTCCCTCGAGCCGCAGCGACAGGGTGATGTCGGTCTCCTTCGTCTTGCGGACGATGCTGGTTTCCCTTGGCATCCGCTTCACGCCTCCCTTCCGATCCGTATAAGTACGGCCCGTGCGTGGGCTACCAGGCCCTCTTCACCGGCGAGCCTTGCGACATGGGGCGCATCCGCCGCAAGAGCCTGAATTTTGTATGATACCACATTCGTTTTCTTGAGGAAGTTGGCCACCCCCAGGGGCGAGGAATACGCCGCCGCGCCGCCCGTAGGCAGGGTGTGGTTGATCCCGGCCACGTAGTCTCCCACCGCCACGGGCGAGTACGGACCCAGGAACGCGGTGCCGGCGTTCCTGATCTTCCCGAGCGCATCCCAGGGTTTCTTAACCATTATGCTCAGGTGCTCCGGGGCGATGGCGTTGACCGTCTCATAACCTTCCTTCGCTCCGCGAACGAGGAAGCCGCGGGCATGGGATAAGGAAGCAGCGATGATTTCCCGCCTCGGCAGCGTCTTCGCCTGCCGCAGGAGCTCCGCTTCAACTTTCCGCGAAAGGGCGGCGGAATCCGTGACGAGCGCCACGAATGCGTCCTCGTCGTGTTCCGCCTGCGAAAGGAGGTCCGCCGCCACGTACGTTGCATCCGCGGAGCCGTCGGCGAGCACCACGAGTTCGCTGGGGCCCGCCAGCATGTCGATGCCGACGGCGCCGTATACCTGACGCTTCGCCTCCGTCACGTATGCGTTCCCGGGTCCCGCGATGACGTCCACCTTCGGCACCGACTTCGTGCCGAATGCCAGCGCCGCTATCGCCTGCGCCCCCCCGAGCCGATATACCCGCGTCACTCCGGCGATACGGGCCGCGGCCAGGACCACGTCGGGTACCTTTCCGCCGGGGGCCGCACACGCAGCGATCACCTCGCCGACGCCCGCGACACGTGCCGGTATCGCGTTCATCAGCATGGTCGACGGATAGGCGGCCTTTCCTCCCGGCACGTACACTCCCGCCCGTGCCACGGGGATCACCCGCTGCCCGAGGATCGCGCCGGGAATCCCGGCTGTATATCCGGACTGGACCTGGTGCGAGTGGAACGCCTCGATGCGGGACGCGGCGAAGGAAAGCGACTCCTTCAGGGCCTTCGGCACCCGCCTCCATGCCGCGTCCATCTCCCGGCGGGATACCGCGAACCCCTTCTTCCGCGGGTCGAAGCCGTCGAAGCGCAAAGTGTATTCCGCAAGCGCGGCGTCTCCCTCCACCCTCACACGGGCGATGACCTCGGCCACCACGGCAAAGACTTTCCCCGAATCCGCGGAGCCGCGCATGCGGACCTCGGCAAGGCCTTTCCGGAACGCCGCCGTTCCCGATCTCATCCAGCGCACGCCGTTCCCTCCTACTCCTTCACCCTGGCGATCCGCGCGCCAAGAGCGGAGAGCTTGTCTTCAAGCGCTTCGTATCCGCGATCCAGGTGGTAGATGCGAAGCACTTCGGTTGTACCCTTCGCGGCGAGCCCCGCGAGCACCAGGGATGCGGATGCCCGGAGATCCGTAGCCATCAGGGGGGCGCCCGAAAGCGACGGAACCCCCTTTACCGCCGCCGCGCTGCCGGAAACGTCGATCTTCGCGCCCATCCGGCGAAGTTCGGCCACATGCATGAACCGGTTCTCGAAGATCGTCTCCCGCACGATGCCGAATCCGTCCCCGAGGCACTGGTACGCCATGAACTGCGCCTGTACGTCGGTGGGGAACCCCGGGTAGGGCGAGGTCTCGACGTTGATCGAGCGGATCGGCCCCTCGCGTCGGACACGGACGCCGCCGGGGGAGGCGTCGACCCGCGCGCCGCTCTCCTGGAGTTTCGTGAGGACCGCGTCCATCGCGCCGGGG
>JAGVHM010000046.1 GCA_020056545.1 bacterium | reverse complement strand
CGACCGCTTCGATCGATTCCACCGCGTAATCGACGTCCTCGTCGGTGTTGCCCATCCCCAGGCTGAACCGCAGCGCCCCCTGCGAATCCACGGGATCGGCGCCCATCGCCATCAGAATGGGAGACGCCTCGAGGGACCCGGAAGTGCACGCCGAGCCGGAAGAGCAGGCGATCCCCAGAATGTCGAGGTTCAGGAGCAGCGCCTCCCCCTCGACGAAACGGAACGAGATGTTGACCGTGTTGGGAAGCCGGTCTGTCGGGTGGCCGTTCAGCACCAGGTCCGGGATCCTGTCGAACAGCGCTTTCTCGAACCGGTCGCGCAGCCTGCGTGTTTCACGCACTTCGTCCGCCATGTGCTCCCGCAACACCGAGAACGCCTTTCCCATCGCCACGATTCCGACGACGTTCTCCGTCCCGCCGCGTCGCCCGCGCTCCTGGTGGCCGCCGTGGATGACCGCCGCCATCTCCATCCCCTTGCGCACGATCAGGCCGCCCGCCCCTTTGATCCCGTTGACCTTGTGGCCGGAGAACGTGAGAAGGTCGACCGGAAGATCCTTCCAGTCGAGAGGGATCTTCCCCGCCGCCTGCACGGCGTCCGTGTGCATGAGGACGCCCGCCTCCCGCGCCAGACGGCCGATCTCCCGGATCGGCATGACGCAACCCGTCTCGTTGTTGGCGTTCATGACGGAAACGAGGATGGTGTCCTTCGCGATCGCCGCGCGCACGGATTCCGGCTCCACGATTCCATGCCGGTTCACGGGAACGTACGTCACCCGAAACCCCTGCCCTTCGAGAAAACGGCAGGTGTTGATGACCGCCGGATGCTCCACCGCGGAAGTGACGATATGCTTTCCGGCGTTCCCCTTGCGGAACGCGATCCCCTTTATCGCGAGGTTGTCGCTTTCCGTCCCCGAGCTCGTGAACACGATCTCCAGTGGCTGGCAACCGAAGAAGGCCGCGGTCTCCTGACGCGCGTCCTCTATCGCCTTCCGGACGTCCCTCCCCGCCCAGTGGATGCTCGAAGGGTTTCCGAACAGGTCGGAAAGAAACGGCGCCACCGCATCCTTTACCTCCGGATGGACAGGCGTCGTCGCGTTGTGGTCGAGGTATACCTTCCTCACGCCCTGACCTCTCTGCGGATCTTCTCCGGGGTTTCCCGGAAGAGATCCTCGATGGAAATGGAGTCCAGGAACTCTTCCATCCTCGACTCCAGGGAATCCCACATGCCCTGCGTCTTGCATCTTTCGATCCTGCCGCATTTACGTCCGGACCTGCGGCAGCCGATGCTCGACTCCTTCTCCCGGCCCTCCGCCGTCCTGATTATCTCCCCGATAGTGATCCGGGAAGGATGTCGCGCAAGGAGGAATCCTCCTCCCGGGCCGCGAATGCTTTTCACGAGGTTTCGCTTCCTAAGCCTTGAGAAAAGCTGCTGAAGATATGGCTCCGGAATCTCTTCCTGGCTTGCGATGTCCTTCAGGGATACAGGGTTCCCACGCGAGGACGCGGCAAGGCTCACCAGCGCCATTACGGCGTATCTTCCGCGCGTTGTGATCTTCACCGGATCTTTTCCACGCGAGGCGGCGCTTCCCCGGTATGCAGCTTCCTTGAAAGCTCTTCCACCTGCTTCTCGAGCGCCATGACCTGTTCCGTCAGGCACTTTATCGCCTTCCCTTCCGGGTCCGGGGTTCCGCCGACGCCCGTCGGGTCGCTGTAGACGTTGCCTTCCCGGTACACGATCCTTCCGGGTATGCCTACCACGGTCGAGTTGGGAGGGACCTCCCGGTTCACAACCGACCCGGAGCCGATTTTTGAATCCTGCCCGATCCGGATGTTGCCGAGGATGGCGGCGCCTGCCCCGATTATCACGTTGTCGTCGATCGTCGGGTGCCTCTTCCCCTTGTTCCAGCTCGTCCCGCCGAGGGTCACCCCGTGGTACATCGTCACGTTCCTTCCGATCTCCGCCGTCTCCCCGATCACGACCCCCATCCCGTGATCTATGAAGAACCCTTCTCCAATAGTTGCTCCCGGGTGAATCTCTATTCCCGTCAGACAGCGGGAGATGTGGGAAAGGAACCTTGCCGGCAACCGTAAGTTCTTCGTCCATAGCCAATGGGATACTGTATGGAAGCGCATGGCGTGGAACCCGGGATAGCAGAACAGGATCTCCAGCACGCTTTGCGCCGCCGGGTCGCGCTCGAAGATGACCTTTATGTCGCTGCGGATTTTCCGGAACATACTTCCCCCCTCTCGTCTCATTAACATGACCATTTATGTCAATTATTATCGAATCCTGAAATAAATGGAAGTATTTTCTTCAACTTTTTTCCCTTGATCCCCTTGGCCATCAGCAGATCCTCGGGACGCCTGAACCCGCCGACCCGGCCCCTGCTCTCCACGATCGATTCCGCTACCTTGTCCGAGATGCCGGGAAGGCCGGAGATCTCCTCCCACCCCGCCCGGTTGATATCCACTTTCCTGCCGAGAAGGAATTTCTGCCGCACATTGAGGGGTCCGGCAGGGGCCGATGCGGAGCAATCGATGAAGGGGGAGGGATTTGAAACCGCGCCGGGAAACATACCGTTTCCGTCGGCAATTCCTGCTCCCGGCGGGCTCACGTAAATAAAATGGCGCCAGGAGGCGCCGACATTCCAGACCAGAACAATCAGGGATACGATCAGGCAGGCTCGATATCTTGAAGGCCCGGGCGGCGGTGCGCCGTCCGGAACCCTGCTTTCAGTCTCCTCCCCGCGTTTTCCCGGCACGCCTCGATCTCCAGAGTTTGTACCGGATGCTGTCGACCAGGGCCTGCCAGGAAGCCTCTATGATGTTGTGCGAGACCCCCACCGTCCCCCAGGTGGCATCCTTGTCTCCGGATTGAATCAAAACGCGTACCGAGGAGCCGGTCCCGCCGGCATTTATCACCCGCACCTTGTAGTCGAGGAGTTTCACTTCCTCGAGTTCGGGGTAGAACTTCTCGAGGGCCTTGCGCAGGGCGTTGTCCATCGCGTTCACGGGGCCGTTGCCCATGGCGGCTGTGTGCTCCACCCGCCCTTCGACATCGACCATGATCGTCGCCTCGGCTATCGGGTGCTGCTTCTCCGACCGCTTCTCGTCGATCACACGGAAGCCTTTCAACTCGAAGAATTTCTCGTGCTCCCCCATCGCCTTCAGGACCAGGAGCTCGAACGACGCCTCCGCCCCTTCGAACTGATACCCCTTGTGCTCCAGCTCCTTTATCTGCTCCAGGACCTGCTCCGCCGCGGGGTCTCCCGCCTTGAATCTGAGGCCCTTTTCCTGCATTTTCGAGAGGATGTTGCTCCTCCCCGAAAGGTCGGAGATAAGCACACGCCGTTGGTTGCCGACCAGTTCCGGCTCGATGTGCTCGTACGTCCCGGGGTTGCGCCGGATGGCGG
>JAGVHM010000086.1 GCA_020056545.1 bacterium | reverse complement strand
GACCTTCCCGCCGGCGACGATCTCCGATTCTGATATGGACGGAGGCTGCGTGATTTCCGTGCGTTTCCTCAGGGAGGGTGGGGCGGTCGCGCTGCCCGCCTACCAGACGGAGGGCGCTTCCGGGGTGGACCTTCGCGCCGCAATCGATGAAGATGTCGTGCTTCCGCCCATGGGGCGAGCGCTCGTCCCGACAGGTATCGCGGTGGCCCTTCCATCCGGCATCGAGGCGCAGGTCCGCCCCCGCAGCGGTCTTGCGGCCCGGCACGGAGTGACCTGCCTGAACTCGCCGGGGACCATCGACTCGGACTACCGGGGAGAGATACGGGTGATCCTCATCAATTTCGGCGACGAACCGTTCCTTGTCCGGCGGGGCGACCGCATCGCGCAGATGGTCTTCATGCCGGTGCTGCGGGCCTCCTTCCGGGTCGTCGAAGATCTGGATACGACCCCGCGCGGCGAAGGCGGATTCGGCCACACCGGGTTGTAGGGACAAAGGAGGGAAATCGTGATCGAGCGATATAGCAGGCCGGAGATGGCGAAGATCTGGGAGGCGGAAAACCGGTTCCGGATCTGGCTGGACATCGAGCTCCTCGCGATGGAGGCGATGGCGGAAAAGGGGTGGATCCCGGCGGACGCCCTCGCGCGGGTCCGGAAGAACGCGCGATTCGACGTGCGGCGGATCGACGAGATCGAGAAGAAGGTCAAACACGACGTCATCGCATTCCTGACGTCGGTGGCGGAGCACATCGGCGACGACTCGCGGTTCCTGCACGTCGGGATGACCAGCTCCGACGTGCTCGACACCTCTTTCGCGGTGCAGATGCGGCAGGCGCTGACGCGCCTTGTCCGCGAGGCGGAGAAAGTGTTCGAGGTGCTGAAGAGGCGGGCTTTCGAACACAAGGACACCGTGATGATAGGGCGCACCCACGGGATACACGCCGAGCCGATCACCTTCGGGCTGAAGATGGCGCTTTGGGCGGACGAGATGCGCCGGAATGTCGTTCGACTGCGCCGCGCGCGGGACGTGATCTCCGTTGGGAAGCTCTCGGGAGCCGTCGGAACGTTCGCCAGCATCGACCCGTTCGTGGAGGAGTACGTCTGCCGGAAGCTGGGGCTGAAACCCGCGCCGGCCTCGACCCAGATCGTCCAGAGGGACCGTCACGCCGAGGTGTTCTCCACCCTGGCCATAGTCGGTTCATCCCTGGACAAGTTCGCGACCGAGATACGCCACCTGCAGCGCACGGAGGTACTTGAAGCGGAGGAGTACTTCTCGGAGGGGCAAAAAGGCTCATCCGCGATGCCCCACAAGCGCAATCCCGTCCTGTCGGAGAACATCTCGGGCCTTTCGCGCCTCCTGCGGGGATACGCCGTCACCGCAATGGAGAACGTCGCGCTTTGGCACGAACGCGACATCAGCCACTCCTCGGCGGAGCGCGTGATCGCCCCGGACGCCACCATCGTGCTGGACTTCGCTCTGGACCGCTTCCGCGGCCTGATGGACAAGCTGCTCGTCTATCCGGAGCGCATGAGGAAGAACATGGACAGGACCCGCGGGCTCGTCTTTTCCCAGCGTGTCCTGCTGGCACTGGCCGCCAAGGGGCTTTCGCGGGAAAGCGCCTATTCCGTGGTGCAGAAGGCCGCCATGGAGGCGTGGAGCGACGAAAAGGACTTTTCCTCGCTCCTGTGGAAGGACCGCGAGGTCCGGGCTCTTCTTCGCCGGAAGGAATTCGACGATCTGTTCGACATCGGGTATTACCTTAGAAACGTCGACGCGATCTTCGATCGTGTGTTCGGCGGGTAGGTTCCGTATTACAATAGAGAATTAGAGGCGCTGCAAAAAAAAACAACGATAGGAAACGGGAGGATCACCGTTCCATGTGCGGCATATTCGGCGTTATCGGCCATCCCGAGGCGTCCAATCTCACCTACCTCGGCTTGTACGCGCTGCAGCACAGGGGACAGGAAAGCGCGGGGATCGCCTGCTCGGACCGCGATGTGATCACCTTCCACAAACAGATGGGTCTCGTCGCGGACATCTTTTCCGAAGATGTCCTTTCGCGGCTGCAGGGCAGCATGGCGATCGGGCACGTCCGCTACTCGACCACGGGAAGCTCGGAGCTCAAGAACGCCCAGCCGTTCGTCGTCGATTTCGAGAGCGGCTCGATAGCGGTCGCGCACAACGGGAACCTGGTGAATGCGCACGTACTGAAGCAGGAGCTGGAGGTAGGCGGGTCGATCTTCCAGTCGACGATGGACACGGAGGTGATCGTCCACCTTATCGCCCGCTCGCGCCGCACCCGGATCGAGGACCGGATCGTGGACGCCCTCGCGCAGGTCCGGGGCGCCTACTCACTGCTGTTCCTGACGCGGGACAAGCTGATCGCCGTGCGGGACCCTCACGGAATCCGGCCGATGGTGCTGGGCAAGATCAAGGGCGGGCACGTCATCTGTTCGGAGTCGTGCGCCCTCGACCTCATCGAAGGAGAGCTTATCCGGGACGTGGAGCCGGGCGAGATGCTCGTCATCGACGAGCGGGGGATGCAGTCGTCGCGGCCGTTTTTCCCCGCGCCGGCCCATTTCTGCATATTCGAGTTCATATATTTTTCCAGGCCGGACTCCATTTACGGGGGGACTAACGTATACGAAGTCCGCAAGCGGCTAGGGAGGGAGCTTGCGCGGCTGCATCCTGCCGAGGCGGATATCGTCGTCCCGGTGCCGGACTCAGGCGTGCCCGCCGCGATCGGTTATTCAGAGGAATCCGGGCTTCCCTTCGAGATGGGGTTCATCCGCAACCACTACGTGGGGCGGACGTTTATCGAGCCGCAGCAGTCGATCCGGCATTTCGGCGTCAAGATCAAGCTGAACGCGGTCCGGGGCGTGGTGGAGGGGAAACGCGTCGTGGTGGTCGACGATTCGATCGTTCGCGGGACCACCGGGCGTAAAATCATCAAGATGATCCGCGCGGCCGGAGCAAAGGAAATCCACGTCCGCATCAGCTCGCCGCCCACCGCATTCCCGTGCTTTTACGGGATCGACACGCCCATCCGCCGGGACCTGATCGCGGCAACGCACACCCTCGAGGAGATCAACCGGTATCTGACGTCCGATTCACTCGGGTACCTGACCTTCGACAGCCTGCGCGCCTGCGTCCCGGGGACGGGGAAGGGATTCTGCGACGCTTGCTTTTCCGGGGAATACCCGGTCCCGCTCGAGGTCCAGGAGAGCGACGAGCAGCTTCCGCTGTTCCGCGGCTCCGTAAGGATATGAGTCGGTAGTCCATCTTCCCCCGGGAGGTAATCACGCAAATGTCCATCCAGACGGCAGCTTCGGGCGCCGACCGCGCACGTTTCCTCGCGATCCTGAAGGAGAAAAGCTACGAGAAACGGAAGGTGACACTTTCGTCGGGGCGCGAGTCGGATTTCTACATCGACTGCAAGCAGGCCACGCTTACCGCCGAGGGGGCGGTCCTGTGCGGCCGGCTATTCTGCGAGATGCTGGAGAAAGGGGAGTGGCCGGAGGCGGTCGGTGGGATCACCCTGGGGGCCGATCCCATCGTGACGGCGGTGTCGCTGACAAGCGCCCTGCGCGGAAGGCCGATCCCCGCCTTCATCATCCGGAAGGAGCCGAAGAAGCACGGGACTTCGCAATGGGTCGAGGGGACGAAGAACCTTGCACAGGGCATGAAAGTGGCGATCGTGGAAGACGTCGTGACCACGGGCGCTTCGACGCTCCGCGCGAT
>JAGVHM010000063.1 GCA_020056545.1 bacterium | reverse complement strand
CTACAACCTCCACCGGCCGGCGCACATGATGGTCCTGGTTGCCGTCGTCGCCATCGGGTATGCGGCCCTCCACTTGGAACGGGGCCGCCGCCACCCCCGGACGAGCTACCCCGGGCGGCTGATCCCGCTGCGTCCATGGGGGGCAATCCTGCCGGTTTGCGCCGCGGGGATGATCCTCTGGTGCGGCGTCTGGACGGTCCGCCACTTCGTTGCCGAGGCTTACTGCAACACGGATTACAACATTACGATGAATCTGGAGGTAACTCCGACGGCGGAGAGTGTCCGCAAGGCGAAGATCTGGAACCCCGGAAACGCAGTCTACCCGTTTAAATTGGCAAGCGCACTGATGGCCGTACGGGACATGCGGATGCAGGGCCGGATTCAGGACCAGGAGGGTTGGAAACAGTCACATGGACCGATCATCGAGGAGCTGGAGCAGGCGATCCGCTTGAACCCCATGAATCCGGAATACCATGTACGCCTGGCCTGGGAATATTCCTACCTTTGGAACCGGCCGGACTATGTCGCAAAATGGCTGCCGGCGGCGGACATCTGTCTGAACCGGGCGGCCTATGTCGCCGGCGGCTGGCCGCAGAACCCGAAGTTGCACTACGATATGGGGAACTATTGGACGATGCGTACAAAATCCCTCGGACCGGAAAATCCGAAAAGTAAAATTGCCTGGACGAAGGCGGTTTGGCACTACCGGCAGGGGATGGAGGTAGAGCAGGTAAAAGAGCTTCCCAAAGACGTCCGGACGTACATCGGATACTTCTTCCAACGCGAGCCGTTCTCTTCCGGCTTTTCGGGATCTACCCATCAGGAGCCTTCGAAAACGAAAAAATAGGTCCCCCTATTTTTTAAAGGTCATGCGGTAGAGGCCGTACTCGTGGCTCTGCTCGCGGGCGACGGCCACCGGCTCGAGGTCGTACCGCTGCCCGATCCCGTCGCAGACAGACCGGTTCGCATCGTTCACTGTGTTGCACCAGTAGCTCTTGTGGAAATAGACGTGGCCGTTGTAGCGAGCCATCAGATCCCGGATGATCTCGGGATTGTTGATCCCCGCATAGGACTGGATGGCGTTTTGCCCCCACACCAGAAACATCGACGGGATATGGGTCACGACGATGGCGCGGTTCGGGATCTTCCGGATGAATTCACGGGCGTTCTGATGGTCGTAGCGGGCGCCCCACGCCTCCTGCCCCTCCGTGCGGATCAGCGGGACGAACTTCAGCCAGGAGATCAGCAGGAGCAGGACCAGCAACGCCGTGACCGGGAGGCGGTTCGCCGCCTGGAAACCCGGCCATCCGCCGACCGGGGCTCCTTCCCCCTTTCCCTCGGCCCGTTCCTCCGGGTGCGCCAAAGCGGCTTGGGCAGGGGCAACCGCCCCCGGGTCGCCGGAGGCAGCCGTATCCGCACGCTCCCCATCAAACGGGAACAGGCCCTCCAGCCAACCTCGTAAGGCCTCCCCCCCCATCCCCGACAGGACCGCCAGCGGCATGAAGCAGACGAGAGAGAAACGGACATCCGCGCCGTACTTGTAGCTTCCCGCGTAGAAGAACAGAAAGATCCCCCAAAACAGCAGGAACCACGGCAGCATCAGCAGGGCCGACCGCGGCGCCGCCCGCCGCCCGTCCCGTCCCGTCCGCGCCATCCCGGCCGCGAGACCGATCAGGGCCAAAAGGGTGAAGAGGATCGGGAACTCCTTGTTGTTGAGGAAGTAGGGGCCGTTTATCGCCAGGTTCTTAGTAAAGAAGAAGGTCGCGAATTTCGCCCCCTCCGCACCCCAGGATTGGCCGCTCATGGCGTAAAAGTGCCAGACGAGCGGGAGGATTAGCGCAAAGGGGATCAGCCCGATCGCCCAGAAGCACCGCGTCGCCAGCGGATGGCGAAAAAGGGCCCCCGAACGTTGGGCGGGGGCCGGGGAAACGGCGGCCGAACGCCGGCCGTCGGAAAACAGGTTGATCGCCGCGGCGGCGAAAACCCACATTGCGATCAAGGCCGATTCCGGCCGCATGTGGCAGGCGAAGGGCAGAACCGCCGCCAACAGGAAGAGGCGCCTCGCCTCCCCTGTCCGGAGCCAGGCCAGTGCGCATAATACGGCAAAGCCCCCGAAAACGGCGGCCGCGTTCTCCGCCGCGATGGTGTTCGCCCAGATCAGGTTGTGCGGGATGAGCGCATAGACCAGGGCCGCCAGCAGGGCGGGAAACGGCGAGCCGCCCGCCAGCATCCTGGCGATGAAAAAGACGATGAGGATGCCGCCCGCGAAGAGGAGATTGTTCAAGTAGAAGGCCAGGGTTTCGTCGGTCCCGAAGAGCTGGAAGACCAGGCTCATCAGGAAGGGCCAGCCGGCGGGATCCTTGTTGTAGAGGAGCCAGTTGACGAAATACTCCCCGTATTCGAACGTACCGTAGTTGGCCATGCCTACCTGGCCGGTGTGGGCGATGTTCTGCCCCATGTTGGCGTAGATGTCCTCGTCATAGTAGATTCGGTGGATCTGCGGTGCGACCTGGGAGACGAGGATCAGGCCGACGATGAAGACCAGCAGAAGCCAGACGCCGGGGCGGTTGTTCAGCCCCAGGCGGGAGACAAACCTCCCAAACCCGTCGACGCCCGGGTCCGCCCCTCCGCGCCGCGACGCGCCCGGCTGGGTCCCGGCCTCCCCCTCTCCCAGGTTTCCTCCGATTGCGGAACCTTCTTCTCCGCCCTGTCCGGAGCGCCGGGTCTCGGCGGCGAACAGCCCTCGGAAGGCCCCTGCGATATCGCGCCAGCAAAGGACGACGCCGACGGCGATCAGCAGGAAATTGACCCAGAGGACCTTCGGGATCAGCTTCGTGAGCATCGCCTCGATCTCCGGCTTCGTCCGGGCGCCGAGGATGTACAGCAGGAGGCCCGCCAGAGCCAGGTAGAGAAGCCCCGTCAGGACGAGGAAAGAACGACTGTCAAGGAATCTCCGTGCTTGTGTTTTCAATCAGCCAATCCTCCATGATCAGGTAGCGGATGCCCGTACGGCGCTGCATCTCGACGGCTTCATCGGGCGAGCAGACCATCGGTTCTCCGTGCAGGTTGAAACTCGTGTTCAGGACGACGCCGAACCCCAGCGTCTCCTTGAGATGGAGAAGCAGGGCGCGGTAGCGGGGCTCCTCGTCGCAGACGAACTGGGGGCGGCAGGTGCCGTCCACGTTGATCACCCCCTCCATGAGGGCGAGCCGCTCCGGCCTGACCCGGAACCCCATCGTCATGGAGAGGTTGTCGCGGATCTCCTGCCCCTCCGTTTCGAGAAGCGCGGGGGCGTCCTCGATGAGAATGCTGGGGCAGAAAGGCTGGTACCAGACCCGTTTTTTCAGCAGGAGGTTGAGGCGGTCCTTGATCGCCCGTTCGTCGGGGCGGGCGAGGATGCTCCGGTGGCCGAGCGCCCGCGGGCCGATCTCCATCCGCCCCTGGAACCAGAGGATGATCTCGCCGGCGAGGATGAGCCGCGCCGCCTCCGCCGCCGGTTCTTT
>JAGVHM010000049.1 GCA_020056545.1 bacterium | reverse complement strand
CTCGCGAAGCGCCCGTTCCAGGAGGATGTCGGCGTACGCTCCGCCCCGGTCGACGCGGGACAGGATCGCAAGCGCCTTCTCCCTTACCGTGATAGCCGGTCCCCCTTGTGCACGCGGCGGCCCGACGCGAAAGCCCTGGAGTCCATCGGACGGCCACCCTCGGGCTGCACCTGCCCAAGCGAAATCGACCCATCCCCGCAGGCCACAAGAATCCCGTCCCGGCCGACTTCAAGGATCTCGCCTGGAGCGCCGGCAGAGCTTCCGCGCTCATCCTTTACCGATGCGGAAAGGACCTTGAGCGCCTTCCCGTCGTGGAACGTGTAGGCGGACGGCCATGGCGTCATCCCTCGAATCAGGTTCCGCACTTCCCTGGCGGGCTTCGACCAGTCGATCAGTCCGTGCTCTTTTTTCAGCATCGGAGCGTATGAAGCCTGCGAATCGTCCTGCGGCGTTTCAGCGAGCGTCCCCGCGCGGAGTTTTCGCAAAGCTTCGATCAACGCCTCGGAGCCAAGGTGGGAAAGCCTGGGGAAGAGGGTTTCCGCGGTGTCCCCGTCGCCGACAGGCATCTCCCGGACGTGGAGCATGGGACCGGTGTCCATCCCGACGTCCATCTTCATGATGGTGATCCCGGTCATCTCCTCCCCGCGCGCTATCGCCCAGTTGATCGGGGCGGCGCCCCTGTATTTCGGAAGGAGTGAGGCGTGCACGTTGATGCAGCAACGCTTCGGAATGTCCAGAATCGACTTGGGAAGAATGTGGCCGTATGCCACGACGACGATCAGATCCGGAGCTTCCGCGGCGATCCTCGCAACGGAGTCCGGGTGCCTCGCCTTTTCAGGCTGGAATACCGGCAGCCCAAGCCGAAGCGCCTCCACCTTCACGGGCGGGGGGCCGAGCGTCTGACCGCGGCCGGAGGGGCGGTCGGGGTTGGTTACGACAAGCGTCACATTCTCCGATGCAGCAACGGCTGAAAGCGAGGGGACGGCGAACGCCGGAGTCCCCATGAAGACAACTCGGTAGGGGGCACTCACCTCGCTGGAGCTGCCGCTGCGGAGATCCGGTCTATGAACAGGATCCCGTCCAGGTGGTCGATTTCATGCTGGAGGGCGCGGGAAAGGAGTCCCTCCGCCCGTATCCGGACCGGCTGGCCCTGGGGGTCAAGCGCCCGGACCAGGACTGATTCCGCCCGCGGGACAATCCCCTCGACGCCGGGGACGCTCAGGCACCCTTCGGTCCCTTCCACCATGCCTTCCCGCTCCACGATCACGGGGTTGACGAGGCCCATCGGGGCTATTTCCGTCTCCACCGGGGAAACGTCCACCACTATGACGCGTTTCCCGACCCCGATCTGCGGCGCAGCCAGCCCGACCCCCGACGCCGAATACATCGTCTCGAACATATCCCGGACCAGATCCCGGATTCGTTCGTCCACCACCGCGACAGGGGCGGCCTTCCGGAGAAGGAAAGGGTCAGGAAAGGTAAGTATTGGACGTAACAAGTGAATTCGCCTTTTTTGTCGGATAGAACCGGACCACGT
This sequence comes from bacterium, assembly GCA_020056545.1. Lineage (GTDB taxonomy): Bacteria > Desulfobacterota > Deferrimicrobia > Deferrimicrobiales > Deferrimicrobiaceae > JAENIX01. Next base: position 1,531 of record JAGVHM010000049.1, on the reverse strand, counting down.
TTTTCCCGCTTTCCTTTCCCCAGTACAGTGCGCGGTCGGCGTTGCCCACGAGGTGCTCGACGGACAGTTCGACGCCTGGAAACACCGTGGAAACGCCGAACGTCGCGGTCAGCCGCACCTGCCCGGGCGCAAGGTCGAAATCGATCTCGCGGACGACGCCCTGAACCCTCTCCGCCGCATGGACCGCCTGTCCCGGGTCCGCATCCACCAATAGCCACGCGAATTCGTCCCCTCCGAGGCGCGCCACGGAATCGTAAGTCCTTTTTGCCCGGTTCAGCATCGCTCCGAATTGCCGGATCACGCTGTCTCCCGTCTCCTTCCCGAACTGCTCGTTGACCTTCTTGAAATCGTCTATATCCGTAATGATGCAGGAAAGCGGGCGCCCGATGCGGCGGGCCATCTCGACATGCCTTGCCGCATCAAGCGAGAAGCGCCTGCGGTTGGGCAGTCCCGTCAGTTCGTCCAACATCGCCTGCTCGCGCAGCGCGCGGTTCGAGTCCCGCAGGGACCGGTAAAGCGCTCCATAGTGGAACAGAGGGCCGATTTTCTCCATAAGCAGTTCCGGGGAGGTGTCCGCGGGAACCACGAGGTCCACCCCCGCCGAGCGGAACTTCGAGGTGCGCAGAATGGCGTTCATCCCGCCGACCAGTATGACCGGCACGCCCGCCGCACCGTCCCGTTCGCGGAACCGCCTGACGATCTCCGCCTCTTCGTCGGCGGGGCCATGTTCCCCGAGAAAGACGCCGGCAAGATCCGCGCAGACAAGCTGCGAATCGAGGAGTTTCGACCAGGAGAAAGTCTCCTCGACCTGGTACCCCTCCGCGGAAAGCAACGGGGCCACACGGCGCAGGACCGGCCACAGGGGCCTGATGACGAGCACGGGTCCCAAGGGGCTCAGCCGCACCGGTTTGTCGGCGTGGGAAACGGAATTTTCCATTGCAATACGGATTATCGCCTATTCCGGCCGCCGGTGGAACCCCGCGGCCGCTACTTCCCCCCTTCATCGCCGAGAACGTGGGCATTTTTCAATGCCACGGCGGCGGCGCTGCCGAAGGCCTCGAGAAGCTCGAGGTCCTCATCCACGAAGCCATAAGTCTGGTAATGGTCCAGGTTCAGCACCCCCACGACGTCGCTCCCCCACTTGATGGGTACCGCCATTTCGGACTGTACCTGGGGGTTGGCGATCACGTACCGCGGGTCCTTGTTGACGTCGGGGACCAGCACCGCCTTCCCCTCCTTCGCCACCCAACCGGTGATCCCCTCGCCGAGAGAGAGCCGTACCGTCTCCTTGACGTCTTCCCCCAGCCCGCGCTCCGCCTCGATGCGCAGGATCCCGGACTTTTGATCCACGAGTATCACGGACCCGCTGGAAGCCCCCATGAGCTCCGTCGCCCTGTCGACTATGAGCTGGAATAGCACGGTCGGGTGGTGCTCCTCGTTCAGCGCCCTGCTGATTTCCAGGATCGCCGCGATCTTTTTCGCCTTCCTCTCGAGCCGGGACACCAGGTGCGCGTTCTCCAGCGCCACCGCG
>JAGVHM010000059.1 GCA_020056545.1 bacterium | reverse complement strand
GGGCGCAACGAAGGTGCCGGCCGAGATCCTTTCCGGGAAGCCCGTGTTCGTCGTCCGCAACTCCGTGGAGGCGCTGGGCGACCTGGCCCAGGCGCACCGCCGCCGGCTGCGCGCCACACCTCTCGTCGGAGTCACCGGGAGCTCCGGCAAGACCTCCACGAAGGAGATGCTTGCCGGGCTGCTGTCACCCGGCAGATCGGTTCTCAGGAACCCCGGGAACCGCAACAACCTCATCGGCATGCCGCTGGCGCTGCTGGAGCTGTCCGAGAATCACGACGCCGCGGTTATGGAGATGGGGACGAACCAGCCCGGGGAGATCGCGCGCCTGGCGGCGATCGCGGCTCCCGACGTCGGCGTAATCACGAACATCGCTCCGGCGCATCTGAAGGGGCTGGGCAGCCTCGAGGGGGTGGCCCGCGAGAAGGGGGACCTTTTCCGGGCCGTGCCCGAGTCCGGCACCGCGGTTGTGAACGCGACCGACCTACGTGTGGTGCGGGAGGCGGGCCGCTGCAGGGCGCGGAAGATATTTTTCGGTGTGGCGATCAACGAGTTCTCGGGACGCATCCTGTCCATGGACGACCGCGGGATGCGGATCGCGGTGCGGACGCCGTCCGGCGAGTTCTCATCCGCGCTTCGAGTGACGGGGGAACACCACCTGATGAACGCGCTGGCCGCCACGGCCGCCGCATACGTCCTCGGGATGCGCCCGGAGGAACTCGCCGAGGGATTCGCCTCCTTCACCCCCGTTCGGGGAAGGTTCCATTCCGTCGCGCTTCGCGGGGGAGGAGTGCTCCTGGACGACACGTACAACGCGAACCCCGCCTCGATGGAAGCCGCCCTGCGGAGCCTCCGGATCCTTCAGGGAAGCCGCCGAAGCATAACGGTCCTTGGAGATATGCTGGAGCTGGGGGAAGCGTCGCAGGGGTCCCACTCCCGGATCGGCCATCTGGTCGCGGGGTCTTCCGTGGACCTGCTGTTCACATTTGGGGAGGAGTCGGCGCGGATCGCGCGGGGGGCGCTCGAGGGAGGGATGGATCCGGAAAAGGTGGCGCACACCGGCGACCGGGAGCGCCTCGAGGGTATGGTAATGGGCGCGATCCGGGAGGGCGACGCCATCCTGGTCAAGGGGTCTCGGGGAATGCGCCTGGAGGGGTTAGCGGCCGAAATCGAAAGGAAATGGGCGTAGGAAACGATGCTGTATCACCTTCTTTTCCCGCTTCACGCGGACTACTCCTTCTTCAACATCTTCCGTTACATCACGTTCCGGACCATCTATGCCGCGATCACGGCGCTTCTCCTGTGCTTCGTCATCGGCCCGTGGCTGATACGGGAGCTGGGGACCCACCAGATAGGGCAGACGATCCGGAAGGACGGTCCCGAAAGCCACCTGGCCAAGGAAGGCACGCCCACGATGGGGGGGCTGCTTATCGTGCTGGCCACCGTGATCCCGACCCTTCTATGGGCCAACCTGGGCAACACCTACATCTGGATCGCCGTCTTCGTGATGTTGGGCTTCGGTACGATCGGGTTCTTCGACGATTACAGGAAGGTCGTAAAGAAGGATTCGAAGGGGCTCCCGCCGCGCACGAAATTCCTCCTCCAGATCCTTCTGGCGGCCGTGGCGGCCACGCTCATTTACCTGGACGTCGGGATCCAGGACAAGGTGAGCATCCCCTTCTTCAAGAAGCTGAACCCCAGCCTGGGATTCCTCTACATCCCCTTCGTCATCCTGGTGATCGTCGGGGCATCAAACGCCGTGAACCTCACGGACGGGCTCGACGGGCTGGCCATAGGGCCGTCCATCATCTCCGCAGGGACCTACATGCTGTTCGCGTACCTGGCGGGCCACATCAAGATCGCCAACTATCTGCAGATCCAGTACGTGCCCGGAGCCGGGGAGCTTACGATATTCTGCGGGGCGATGGCGGGCGCGGGTATCGGGTTTCTCTGGTACAACACCTACCCGGCCCAGGTGTTCATGGGGGACACCGGATCGCTTTCCCTCGGCGCCGCGCTGGGGGTGGTGGCGGTGATGGTGAAGCAGGAAATAGTTCTGGCGCTGGTCGGGGGTGTATTCGTCATGGAGGCGGTCTCGGTGATCCTGCAGGTGTACTTCTTCAAGACGACCCGGAAACGGATATTCCGCATGGCTCCGGTCCACCATCACTTCGAGCTTGCAGGGTGGGCCGAACCGAAGATCATCGTGAGGTTCTGGATAATCTCGATAATCCTGGCGCTGCTGGCTATCAGCACGCTCAAGATACGATGAGATGGAAACGTTCGACAGGAAGAACGTATTCGTGGTGGGAGCCGGCAGGTCGGGAGTTGCGGCCGCGCTGCTCCTGTTCCGGGAGGGAGCCATGGTGACCCTTGTCGATGAACGCACGAGGGCGGACGTGGAGAAGTCGCTGGGAGGTCGGATCCCCCCGGGGATAGCTTTCGCGCATGGACGGATGAGCGAGAAGGCGGCGGAGGGAGCCGGCCTCGTGGTGCTGTCGCCGGGAGTCCCTCTTGGGAAGCTTCCCGGCGAAGCGTTGCGCCGGGCCGGCGTTCCGGTTTGGGGGGAGCTTGAGTTGGGTTTCCGGCGTTTCCGCGGGAGCGTGGCCGCCGTCACGGGGACCAACGGCAAATCGACCGTGACGACGCTGCTGGGGGACATGGTGACCCGCGCTTTCCCCAGGGTCTTCGTCGGAGGAAACCTGGGCACCCCGTTTACCGCCGCGGGCACGGAAGCCTACGACTGGGGCGTGGTGGAAGCGTCGAGCTTCCAGCTGGAGACGGTCGACGCGTTCCGGCCGAAAGTCGCGGTCCTGCTCAACCTCACGGAGGACCATAGCGACCGGTACCCGGACTTCGACGCATACGCGGGTGCGAAGATGGCCGTCTTCAGGAACCAGGGCGCCGTCGACACGGCCGTCATCAACGCCGACGATCCGGAAGTGTCGGCGCGCGCAGGCGGCATTCGCGCGGAAAAGGTTCCGTTCTCGCTGACGCGGCCCATCGCGGAAGGGGTGTGCCTCGAAGGCGGGGATATGGTCTACCGCAACGGAGTCCGGGAGGAGAGGTATCCACGCGCGCTCCTGCGGATTCGCGGGACGCAGAACGTAGAAAATGCGATGGCGGCTATCGCCGCGGCGCGCCGTATCGGAGTGCCCCCGGAGTCCGTCAGGGATTCCCTTGCGGCTTTCCCGGGCCTGCCGCACAGGGTGGAGTTCGTCAGGCAGGTCAGGGGCGTCTCCTGGTTCAACGACTCCAAGGGGACCAACGTCGGCGCGGTGTTGAAGTGCCTCGAGGGGT
>JAGVHM010000204.1 GCA_020056545.1 bacterium | reverse complement strand
GTCGTCGCCCTGCTGTCCGTGATAGCGCTCGCCGCGAGGCCCGCGAACGACCGGCTCTTCGTCCAGGTCCTCTTCCAGTGGATCCAGGCGGGCTCCTTCTCCGCTCCCGCGGCGCTCCAGCTCGATCCGCTCTCGTCCGTGATGATTCTGGTCGTGACAGGAGTGGGGTTCCTGATCCACGTCTACTCCGTCGGGTACATGTCCCACGAGAAGGCGTTCGCCCGGTACTTCGTCTACCTGAACCTGTTCTCCTTCGCGATGCTCGTCCTGGTCCTGGGGAGCAACTACCTCCTCATGTTCATCGGCTGGGAGGGGGTGGGGCTATGCTCCTATCTTCTCATCGGGTTCTGGTACGAGAAGCAGAGCGCCTCGGACGCCGGGAAGAAAGCGTTCATCGTCAACCGGATCGGCGACTTCGGGTTCATCCTGGGAACGTTCCTCCTGTTCTGGACCTTCGGCAGCGTCGACTACACGGAGGTTTTCTCGAAGATCCCGGCGCTTTCGTCGAGCGGCGTCCTGACCACGGGGATCGCCACGGCGATAACCCTCCTGTTCTTCGTGGGGGCCACGGGGAAGTCGGCGCAGATCCCCTTGTACACCTGGCTTCCCGACGCGATGGAGGGCCCCACGCCCGTCTCGGCCCTGATCCACGCGGCGACGATGGTCACCGCGGGCGTCTACATGGTGGCGCGGTCGAGCGCCCTGTTCATGCTGGCCCCCGTCTCGATGGGAGTTGTGGCGACGGTGGGCGCGGCGACGGCCATCTTCTCCGCGACGATAGGCATCACGCAGACCGACATAAAGCGAGTGCTCGCCTACTCGACCGTATCCCAGCTCGGGTACATGTTCCTTGCGTGCGGCGTCGGCGCGTTCACGGCGGGAATCTTCCACCTGATGACGCACGCCTTCTTCAAGGCGCTGCTCTTTTTGGGCTCCGGCTCGGTGATCCACGCCCTCTCCGGGGAACAGGACATGCGGAAGATGGGGAGCCTGAAAAAACACCTGCCGATCACCTTCGCGACGATGTTCATCGCGACGCTCGCGATCGCGGGGATCCCGGGGCTGTCCGGCTTCTTCTCCAAGGACGAGATCCTCTGGAAGGCGTTCTCCTCCGAGCACGGGCACCTGGCCCTCTGGGGGATCGGGACGCTCGCGGCGGGAATCACCGCGTTCTACATGTTCCGCCTGGTGTTCATGACCTTCTTCGGCGACTCCCGGATGGAGCCGCACGTCGAGAAGCACGTCCACGAGTCCCCTTACTCCATGACGGTGCCGCTCATGCTGCTGGCCGTCCTTTCGGTCGTCGGGGGGTGGATCGGGATCCCCGAGGTCCTTAAAGGCCACAACTACTTCGAGGAGTGGCTGGCGCCCGTCTTCGCCCACGGGGCTGCGGGGAGTCACGGAGCGGCCGGCGCGCACGGGGCGGCGCATCACCCGGTCGTACTCGAACTGGGACTGATGGCCGGATCGGTGGCGGTGGCGCTGTGCGGAATCGGGCTCGCGTACTACCTCTACCGCGTGCGGACGGACAAGCCGAAGGAGATCGCGGAGGCGGTTCCCGGGCTATATCGCACGGTGCTGAACAAATATTACGTGGACGAGATCTACGATTTCCTCTTCGTCCGCAGGATCGTCAACGGCTCGGTCTGGCTGTGGCAGGCGTTCGACGCCGCATTCATCGACGGGATGGTCAACGGGATCGCGGCGGCGGTGCGCAGGGTGGGGGATGGCGTGAGGCGGGTGCAGACCGGCGTGGTGGGGAACTACGCCTTCTCGCTGCTGCTCGGCGCGGTCCTGATCGTAGGTTACGTCATCACCCGGTAGGGCGAAAGCAAGGAAGGGAGCGTTGCGGAGCGTGCGGAAATGACATGGATCCCGGCATACCTGGCGTCGAATTTACTGACGGCGCTGATCTTCTTCCCGCTGGCCGGGGCGCTGCTGCTCTTCTTCCTGCCGAGGGAGAACACCCGCCTGGTCCGGAACACGACCCTCCTGGTGACCCTGGCGGAGTTCCTCCTCTCGCTGCCGCTGGCGATCGGGTTCAACGGCTCCACCGCCGCGATGCAGTTCGTCCAACGGGTCCCCTGGATCCCCGGCTACGGGATCGAGTACCACGTGGGGGTCGACGGGATCTCGCTATGGCTTGTGATGCTCACGACGTTCCTCATGCCGATCGCGATCCTCTCCACCTACGAGGCGGTCGAGAAGCACGTCAAGGAGTTCATGATCTTCATGCTGGTTCTCGAAGTGGGGATGGTGGGCGTGTTCCTGGCCATCGACCTCTTCCTCTTCTACATATTCTGGGAGCTGGTGCTCATCCCGATGTACTTCCTGATCGGCGTGTGGGGGAGCGAGCGCCGCATCTACTCGGCGATCAAGTTCTTCCTATACACTTTCGCGGGCTCCGTGCTCATGCTCGTCGCCATCATCGCGCTCTATTTCCACCATTACGATGTCACCGGGGTCTACACGACGAGCCTGCTCAGCATGTACGATCTCACCATCCCGGTGAAGCTGCAGTTCTGGTTGTTCGCCGCCTTCGCGCT
>JAGVHM010000128.1 GCA_020056545.1 bacterium | reverse complement strand
CAGGTACTGGCCGCGCACCGCCGAAAGAACGGGTACGGGGCTTCCCAGAATCTGCAGGATCAGGGCATGCAGGTCGCGCAGCATTCGGGCGCACGATTCAGGCAGGTGCTCCTCCACGCTTGCGCCGAAGCTGAAGTGCGGCCCTTCCGCGTCCAGGAGCACGGCTTTCAACGCCGTGTCCGGCAGGTGCGCCCGGAGAGCTTCATGCAGCGACGAGATCATTGCGGCGTCCACGATGTTCGCCTTGGGACGGGAAAGCCGCAGGCGCAGCAGGCTTCCATCCTTTTCCAGTCCAACCTTGAGGGGATTTGCGCTCATTGCAGGCCCGGGACAAGAACCGCCCGGCGCGCCAGCTTGTGGGCGCGGGCGGCGGCAAATACCTCGTTGATGTCGCCGAGCGGATGCCGTTCGACGAACGGCGCAAGGGGGACCTTGCCGTCAAGCACCAGGTCGAGCGCGGCCGGGTAGTGTTCGGTCAGGCATCCCCAGTTGCCCAGGGCGCGGGCGTGGAAGGCCATCAGGTTCGAAAGGCGCAGCTCCACCTTGTCCATGGTGAATCCCACCACCGACAGCGTCGCCCCGTGGTTGAGAAGTCCGAAGGCGGTGTCCTGGCCCGCCGCGGTCCCGGAGCATTCGAATATCTTCCAGCCGGTATTCGGAAGCCCGTTGTTTCTGGCGAAGTCCTGGATCGTCTTCCGCAGCTCCTTGCCCTGGACCTGTCGGACGTTCAGGGTCAGCGCCGCCCCGTGCTTTGCCATCGTTTCAAGCTTTACGGGGTCCACATCGAGAGCCGCAACGGTGGCCCCGAAGGCACGGGCGACCAGAACGGCATAGGTGCCGACCCCGCCGGTCCCCACCACAATGGCGAAATCGCCGGGCTTCACCTCCGCCTGCACCGCCGCCTGGTAGGGCGTCGTGACGGCGTCTGCGACCACCGAGAGATCGGCCAGCTCAAGTCCCGTCGCGGCGAGCCGCCGCTCGTCCACGGGGCACAGGCCCCTGGCCGGGACGTTGACGTGGGTTGCGAAACCGCCGTGTATGTCGTTCCCCGGCATCTTCTGCTTCCGGCAGATGGTGCCCTGTCCGGAGGCGCAGAGGCTGCACTCGCCGCAGGGGATCACGGAGGGGATGATCACGCTCCTGCCCTGCCATTTTCCCGCCCCCGTTCCCGCGGCGACCACCCTGCCGCTTATTTCGTGGCCGAGGGCAAGCGGCAGCCCGTGGTTGATGCGCACACCGTCGTAATAGAATCCCAGGTCGGTGTGGCAGACCCCGCAACCGGCAACCTCCACCACGACCTCTCCGCCTGCCGGCGGGAAAGGGTCGAAGCCGTCTTTCCTCAACGGCTCGCCCACGGCGGTCATCACCCAGCGATGCGGTAGATGGGTCATCGGATCTCCCTTTTTTCCTCTATCTTGGAGTCTTCTTAAAGATGAAAGGGAACCGGCCGGCAAACCTCCGGCGCAATAGCATCTCCACGATCGGCGAAGGATTACTCGTAAAACAGTACCGCAATGCCTTTAAGCTGTCAACGAAATCAGGATACGACGTTTTACGAAAAATAGCAGGGGTAAGAGGAGGCTTTTGGCTAAACTTGAGCCGGGAGGAGCCCCCGGCCGGCCCGGAATGCCCGGACGTTCACTTCCACTATCTTCTCCGGCAGGAATGCGCGCAGGGCATCTGTGTACGTTTCCTTCTCGAGAGGCAGGAAGTGTGAGGCGGCGCCCACCATAACGATGTTGACGGCCCGAACCTCGCCCAGGGAAAGTGCAGCGGCGAGCGCGTCCACCACGAACAGCCTCGGGGTGAACTCCCGGAGCCGCTCTTCGATTCCCGCGGGGTAGCGCTCCCTCCCCGTCGCAACCGACGGCGGATAGATCTCCTGCGCGTTCGCCAGCGCGGCGCCGCCCGGCGAAAGGTAGTGGACGAACCGCAACGCCTCCATCTTCTCGAAGGCGACCAGAAGGTCCGCCGTGCCGGGCTCTATGAGCGGGGAATTGACCTTCGGCCCGAACCGCAGATGTGTAGTTACGGCCCCCCCGCGTTGGGCCATCCCGTGGACCTCGCTCTTCTTCACGTCGTATCCGCCCAGCAGAAACGCCTCGCACAGCACCTCGGAGGCCAGCAGGATCCCCTGGCCGCCGACCCCCGCAAGCAACACGTTTCCTCCGGCAACCACGCTCAACTCTTCCCCTCCAGTATCGCCTTGAACTTGCAAAGTTGAGGGCACTGGTTGCAGCCGTCGCACAACAGGGTATTTATCCGGGAGATCCCCTTCTGGGTCTGTTTCTTCCCCGCCGCGACCGCCTCCTCCGGAGTGAACGGCACCCACTCGATCGCAGGGCAGCCCAGCTTGCCGCACGCCTTGCACCCCGTGCAAAGGTCCGTTATCACCTCGTAGACCGGCCGCTTCTTCTTCCGGTGGTCGGGCAGGAGCACGCACGGCGCCTCGGTGATGATGACGGAGGGGGCCTCCCTTGCAAGCTCCCGCTTGAGGACCGCTTCTGTCTGGGCCAGGTCGTGCGGGTTCACGATGTACACGTGCTCGACGCCGATCGCCCGGCAGAGGCCGGGAAGGTCCAGACTGTGGGTGGGGTCCTTCAGGAGCGTCATGCCCGTCGCGGGATTTTCCTGGGCCCCCGTCATCGCGGTGGTCCGGTTGTCCAGGATGATAACCGTGCTGAATCCGCGGTTGTAGACGATGTCGATGAGCCCCGTGATGCCCGAGTGGATGAAAGTGGAGTCCCCGATGACCGCCACTACCTTGCCCAGCGCCGCCTTCCCGAGCGCCTTCTCGATGCCGAAGGCGTTCCCGATGGAGGCGCCCATGCATATGCATGTGTCCATGGTGCTTAAAGGAGGAAGCGCCGCAAGCGTGTAGCAGCCGATATCGCCGGTCACGATGACCTTCTGCTTCGAAAGGACGTAAAACAGGCCCCGGTGCGGACAGCCCGGGCAAAGATTTGGCGGACGGGACGGGACTTCCTCCGGGGCGCGCACGGGAGCGGACCCCCCGGCGATTCCTTCTCTCACGATGCGAGGGTCGAGCTCGCCCACGATCGGAATCAGCTCTTTCCCCTGCACGGGGATCCCCAAGGCCTTCACGTGCGTTTCGATAAATGGATCCAGCTCCTCCACGACCACGAGCCGCGAAACACCCGCCGCGAACTCCCGGATGAGCCGTTCCGGCATCGGGTGCGCCATCCCCAGCTTCAGGACCGATGCGTCAGGGAACGCCTCCCGGACATACTGGTAGGAGACGCCCGCCGTTATTATGCCGAGCGACCGGTCCCCCCACTCGATCCGGTTGCCGGGGAACGTCTCCGCAAATTCCTTAAGCGCCAGCATCCGCTTCTCGACTATCACGTGGCGCTTCTTGGCATTAAGGGGAAGCATGATCCACTTCGCCGGGTCGCGCACGAACCCTGGCGGGAACGGCGGGCCCGACGGCTCCCCGAGCCGGACCGCCCCCTTGGCGTGGGATATGCGGGTCGTGGTGCGCAGGAAGACCGGGGTGTCGAATTTCTCGGACAATTCGAAAGCGATTATAGTGAAATCCTTCGCCTCCTCCGAATCGGACGGCTCCAGCATGGGGATCTTCGCTGCCACCGCGTAGTGCCGGTTGTCCTGTTCGTTCTGGGAGGAGTGAAGCTCCGGGTCATCTGCGGTTACGATGACCAATCCCCCCCGCACGCCTGTGTAGGAAGCGGTGAATATCGGGTCCGCCGCCACGTTCACACCCACGTGCTTCATGGCCGCAAGTGCCCGCACCCCGGCCATCGACGCGCCGAGGGCCACCTCGACCGCCACCTTCTCGTTGGGGGCCCACTCCGCGTACACGCCTTCGTACCGGGCGAAGTTCTCCAGGATCTCCGTGCTCGGAGTCCCTGGATACGCGGAGGCGACCTTTACCCCCGCTTCGAACGCGCCGCGCGCGATCGCCTCGTTGCCGGAAAACAGCTTGACGAGCTGGCGTGCCGGGATGGACAAAGTCTTCGATTCCCCTTCTTTTCCTTGCGGATTTTGCAAAGAAATAACGGTAGCACATCGCATCCGCCCTTTCAATTCGGGCGGGGTAATTCTGCTATACTCATTTCTCCATTCCACTACTATGGCGCCGTTCCGGCGCAGGGGGATTCCCAAGATGAAGATCGGTGTGCTGACGGGCGGAGGGGACTGCCCGGGGCTTAACGCCGTCATCCGTGCGGTCGTCCGGAAGGCCGACGCCTACGACTCGCGCGTCGTCGGGATACGAAACGGGTGGAAAGGGCTTTTAGACCTCACCACCATGGACCTCGACCTGAAAATGGTTTCCGGAATCCTGCATATCGGCGGAACGATAGTCGGCACCTCGCGAACCAATCCGCTGAAGGACCCTGCCGGCCCCGACAAGGTCCTTAAGAACCTGCGGATACTGGGGCTCGACGCGCTCATCGCCATAGGCGGGGAGGACACCCTGGGAGCGGCAAGCAAGTTGTTCGATAAGGGGCTGCCCGTCGTCGGCGTCCCCAAGACGATAGACAACGACCTGTACGGGACCGACTTCACCTTCGGATTCGACACCGCGGTCAGCATCGCGACCGAGGCCATAGATCGGATACACACGACGGCCGAATCGCACAACCGCGTCATGGTGGTGGAGGTGATGGGGAGGAACGCCGGGTGGATCGCAACCTTTTCCGGGATCGCCGGGGGTGCGGACGTGGTGCTGATCCCGGAAAAACCGATCGACATGGATAACGTGTGCGACCTGATCCTGCGGCGGCACAGTCGCGGCAAGAGCTACAGCATCGTGGTCGTCGCCGAAGGGGCGAAATTCGCGGACAAGCCGGGGATGAACGGGAAGCTGATCGTCCAGGAGACCCGTACCGACGAGTTCGGGCATGTCCGGCTGGGCGGGATCTCGCAGCTCCTCGCGCAGGAGATCGAGAAGCGCACGCAATTCGAAACCCGCTACGTGGTGCTGGGGCATATCCAGCGCGGAGGTTCCCCCACGGCCCATGACCGCGTGCTCGCGACCCGGTACGGCGTCTTCGCCACCGAGATGGTCCACAGGGGCGACTTCGGCAAAATGGCCGCGCTGCAGGGCAACAGCATTGTCGCCATACCGCTGGCGGAAGCCACTTCGAAGATAAAGACGGTCGACATGGGGCTATATTCGATCGCCGAGGAGTTCTTCGGCTGACAGCCGGAAACTGCGCTACAGACAACGGTCCCGGAAGTCGCACGCCGCAGGGGCCCTGCTCGGCTGCGCCGCCTCGGAGGGGGGACTCCGTTCGT
>JAGVHM010000144.1 GCA_020056545.1 bacterium | reverse complement strand
CCGCCTTTCACCCCTGGCGGCGGAGCCCCGCCGTACTCGGCGTAGTCGAGCCGCCTCTTCACGCTTCGGATCGCACCCCCGGCAAGCGCCGCCCCCAGCTTCGCAAGCGCCGATTTCCCTATCTCGTCCTTCAGGAAATGGCCGAGCGCGGATGCCATCCCTTCCATCGTCTTCAGCGCGACGTTCCCCACGAATCCGTCGCTGACGAAGACATCCGCCTTCCCGGTGAAAAAGTCGCGCCCTTCCACGTTCCCGATGAAATTAAGGCCCGTTCGCCTGAAAAGGACGCCGGTTTCACGCGTCAGGTCCGACCCCTTTATCTCCTCCTGCCCTATGCTCAACAGGCCGATCCTCGGGTGTTGGATCCGGAGGAGAGTCCTCGCGTATGCGTCCCCCATGTACCCGAACTGCACAAGGTGCGCGGGCTTGCAATCGACGTTCGCCCCGGCGTCTATCAGAACGATGGGACCCGTGGGCGTGGGAATCGTCGCCGTAATAGCCGGGCGGTCGATCCCCTTTATCTTTCGCAGGACGTATAGGGCGCCCGCCATCACCGCGCCGGAGTTCCCGGCGCTGACGAAGGAAGAGGCCTTCCCTTCCACCACAAGGTTCAAACCCACGCGGATGGAGGATTCCTTCTTCTTGCGGATTGCCACGACCGGGATTTCGCACATTTCCACGACCTCGGAAGCGTTCACAATCTCGACCCGGCCGCTGCCGGTATCGCAGGAGCGAAGCTCGTCGCGGATCATGTCCTCCCGGCCGACAAGGATGACCGGTATTTCCAGTTCCCGCGCAGCCTGCACCGCCCCCCGGACCACCTCGCGCGGAGCGTGGTCCCCCCCCATGGCGTCAACGGCGATTTTCATCGGAGGAAGGTACGGAAGGCCGTCAGTCCTTCGCAATGACTTCCCGGCCGTTGTAGGTTCCGCAATTCGGACATACCACATGCGGCCGTTTGGTCTGCTTGCACTGCGGGCAAATGCAGCGTGCGGGGTCGGTCAGTTTCTTGTGGGTCCGCCGCTTGTCCCTGCGGCATTTCGATCCCCGTCGTTTTGGATTCGGCATTCTCTACTCCTTTTCTGTCTTCGGGTTCCTCATATTCCTCAACGCGTCGAACGGCCCGTCAGCCGGCCGGCCGGAACACCCGCATTCGTTCCGGTTCAGGTCGGCGCCGCATTCAGGGCAGATCCCCCTGCACCCCTCGGCGCAGAGAACCTTCACAGGCAGCGCAAGTGCGACCTGCTCCAGGATTATATCGTTTACCTCGACGCCGGCTCCGTCGTAGAAGCCGATTTCGAGATCATCCTCGTGCAACTCCACGTTGGTGGATCCGGCCGGCCCCCGTTCGCCCGGGACCAGGACGGCATGGAACTCTTTTTCCAGCGTGACCTTGACCGGCTCCGCGCAACGGTCGCAGGATCCCTCCCCTTCGGCGACGAACGACCCGTCGGCGAACAGGTCCCTGCCTTCCAAAGCCAGGACCAAGCCGGCGGAGAGCAACCGGCATGTCCGCAGGGGGGAGGGGTCCATCCCCTCCAGCAATCGCGGGATCCAGCCCTTTCCCCTGCGCGCGGCAACGTCAAGCCCCTCGCGGGGGATCTCGGAAACTCGAATATACAAAGGTCAAACTTCCCCAAAAATTGAAAAGGATACTATAGGAAACCAGGCGGCGCCTGTCAATCGAGAATATTCCTTAACATGCTGGTATATCTTATAAATATGATTCGACATCCCGCAGTCGCAGGACAGTTCTACCCCGGTACCCCGAAGGAACTCGACCTGGCTGTGCGCCGGCTGACCCAGGATCTGCCGGACAGGATCAGCGCCAAGGGGGTCGTCGTGCCCCACGCCGGGTACGTCTATTCCGGCGCCGTGGCTGGGGAGGTGTACTCCTCTGTCGAAATCCCCGTCAGTCATATCGTTTTCTGTCCCAACCATACAGGAATCGGCGCGGAAGTGGCGATTATGTCCCGCGGCGGATGGAGGATGCCCTGGGGGGATGTCCCGATCGACGAGGGCCTGGCCGGACGGCTCCTGAAAGCTTCCCTCCTTATATCGGAAGATCGCTCCGCACATGGGAGGGAACACTCGTTGGAGGTCCAGCTCCCCTTCCTGCGGCGGTTTCGGGAATCGTTTCGGTTCGTACCGATCGCCCTGGGACGTCTCTCGATCACGGATTGCCGTTCCCTCGGTGAGGCGGTCGCCGGCGTGCTCCGGGACGAACCGGCTCCACCACTCCTGATCGCCAGTTCGGACATGACCCATTACGAGACGGATGCCTCGGCGAGGACCAAGGACCGGAAGGCGATCTCGCGCATCCTTGAGCTCGACCCCGAGGGGCTTTACCGCACGGTCCGGTCGGAGCGGATCACGATGTGCGGGGTGATCCCCACGATAGTGGTGATGTTCGCAGCCCTCTCCCTTGGCGCAACCGAAGCCCGTCTGATAAGATATTCCACTTCCGGCGACGTCAGCGGCGACCGTAGCCAGGTCGTCGGATACGCGGGCATGGCCATTCTTTAGCAAAGCCCGCACTTCTCATCATTACAGGAATGAGGTCCGTAAATGTCCTCGGTCGTAACCCGGTTCGCGCCGAGCCCCACGGGAGAGCTCC
>JAGVHM010000119.1 GCA_020056545.1 bacterium | reverse complement strand
GGAACTGTCCAGGCGCGCGGGGTTGGAGGAGACCCGCTCCCTGCACCTGCTTGGCGCGATCCTAGAGGATCCAGGCCCCGTCGTATCCGCGGTTCTGTTCGCCGCGGGGATCGGCCCCGAAGCGCTCTACAAGGAAGTGATGACGGAGGATGCGGAGGAGAGCAGGCAGCCGGTGGGCCCCCAGGAGACGGCACAACCGGCTTCCCTCGAAGAGCCGCACGTCTCGGAGACCCCCCTGCTGGACCGTTATGGCCGGGACCTCACCAAGGCCGCGAGGGAAGGGCGGCTGATGCCTTTCGTGGACTCCGAGCGGACCCGCAACACGCTGAGGCAGCTTCTCAAGATATTGCTCATGCCGGCGAAGAACAATCCCGTCCTCGTCGGCGAGGCCGGGGTGGGCAAGACGGCGATCGTGGAGGCGCTCGCGGAGCGCATCGCCATGGGACGCGACCGGCGGGTGCTCAGAGGAAAACGGCTGGTCGAGCTCTCGATGGCCGAGCTGGTCGCGGGGACGAAATACCGGGGGGAGTTCGAGGAGCGGCTGACCCGGCTGATCGAAGAGGTGCGAACCCACCCGGATGTGATCCTGTTCATCGACGAATTCCACACGGTGGTCGGGGCGGGACGCGCGGAAGGCGCCCCGATGGACGCCGGGAACATCATGAAACCGGCCCTTGCCCGGGGGGAGCTGCGGTGCATCGGCGCCACGACGATCACGGAATACCGGCGCAGCATAGAGAAGGATCCCGCCCTCGAGCGCCGCTTCCAGCCGGTCCAGGTGGCCGAACCCGGGCGGGACGAGACTCTGGAGATTCTCCTGGGACTGCGGGCCCACCGGGAATCCCACTTCGGCGTCACGATAAACGACGAGGCGGTGGCCGCCGTGGTCGACCTGTCCATCAGGTTCGACCCGACGCACTACCTGCCGGACAAGGCTATCGACCTCCTCGACCGTGCATGCGCGGAGTGCCGCGTACCGTTGCTTTCCCTTGCGGTCAAGTCGGAAGGGATGGGGCCCATGGGCGTCGCCGTCGTCAAGCCGGATGTCGTGGCCCGGGTGGTGGCCGAGAAGATGGGAATCCCGATGGAAGTCGTGCAGGGAGGCATGGGTGGGATCACCGAATCCCGGATCCGGGGGATGGGGGAGTATCTGAACCGCCACATCGTAGGCCAGAAGGACGCCGTTTCCTGGGTGTGCAGGCGGCTGCTCCTGGCGCACGCCGGGCTTGGGGACCGCCACCGTCCCCTGGGGGTGTTTCTCTTCCTGGGCCCCTCCGGGGTGGGAAAGACGGAACTGGCCCGGAGAATGGCCGCCTACCTGTTCGCGGACGAGCGAGCCTTCATTCGGCTTGACATGTCGGAGTACCAGGAAGACTCAAGCGTGTCCCGCCTGGTGGGCGCGTCGCCCGGGTACGTCGGATACGAAGAGGGTGGCCAGTTGACCGGGCGAATCCGTACGACCCCGTACTCGGTGGTCCTGCTCGACGAGGTGGAAAAGGCGGCGCCGCGGGTCTACGACCTGTTTCTGCAGCTGTTCGACGAGGGGAAGCTCACCGACGGGCAGGGGCGCACCGCCGACGCCCGTCACGCCATCTTCGTGATGACCGCGAACATCCGGGTGGGCAAGGAGATGGGATTTCATGCCGGAGACCGCGCGGTGCTCGCCGCCGGCGCGCTGACGGAGGCACGCAAGCGCTTCCGGCCCGAGTTCCTGAACCGGATCGACGAGCAGATCGTCTTCCGTCCCCTTTCCCGCGGGGATGTCCGCGAGGTCCTCGACCATCACCTGTCGGTCCTCGTGGAGCACCTTTCAAACGTGAACGGCGTCAGTCTCCAGGTGGAGCCGGAGGCGAGGGACTGGCTCGCCGCCGCCGGGTACAGCGGCGAATACGGGATCCGCGAGCTTGGGAGGGTGATCGACCGGCACGTGCGCGGTCCGATCGGAGCCATGAGCGCGGAAGGGGAGCTTGCCCGGCGGGCCGCATCCGGGAGACCGTTGATCCTGCGAATGGAGGGAGAAGGGGTTCGTTTCCATTAGCCTTCGTTGGGGAACCTTTTTCCCCTCGGTTGCTTTGCGGTTTTCGTTGTGGTATAGTGCAAAAAAATCGAATCCACACGAATCGCCAGCCCCTCCCGAAAAATCATATAGCGGTAGCGGCCCAGAAACAGCCGTGCGGCCGTGATGTTTCTCCCTCAAGGCTTACATTGAAGGAAGAACCGGATTCAAAAAAAAGAAGGAGCATTATGAACAGCAACACCGCTTTTGAACGTCTCGGGCTTCGCCCCGAAATCCTGCGTGCCCTCGAGGGCATGAAATACAATACCCCGACTCCGGTCCAGCAGGAGGCCATCCCTCGCGTGCTGGAGGGGAGAGACCTGCTCGGATGCGCACAAACCGGGACCGGCAAGACGGCGGCCTTCGCGCTTCCAATCCTCCAGCGGCTCCTGCCGGCGCCTACGAGGAAAGGAAGCCCCAGGGCGATCCGGGTCCTCGTGCTGACCCCGACCCGGGAACTTTGCAGCCAGGTCACCGAAAGTTTCACCGCCTATGGGAAATATACCGGCCTGAGGGTCACCTCGGTTTACGGGGGGGTCAGCCAGAACCGCCAGGAGGAGGCGCTGCGCCGCGGCGTAGACATCCTGGTGGCCACGCCGGGCCGCCTCCTGGACCTTGAATCACAGAAGATCCTGAGCCTGAAGACGGTAGGGACTCTCGTACTCGACGAGGCCGACAGGATGCTGGACATGGGATTTCTCCCGGACGTCCGGAAGATCATCGCAAAGACTCCGGCCGATAGACAGACCCTCCTGTTCTCTGCGACGATACCCGTCGAAATCAAGCGCCTGGCCGACACGATCCTGCGCAACCCGGTCCGGGTGGCGGTTGCGCCTGCGTCCTCACCGGCCGCGGAGAACGTCGAGCACCTGGTCTACTACGTGGAGAAGTCCGGCAAGGGGGAACTGTTGCGCCACCTTCTGTCGGACGACACCGCAAGCAACGCCCTGGTGTTCACACGGACCAAGCGGGGGGCCGACCGGCTCGCCGACCAGCTCATCCGCGCGCGAATCCGCGCGGAGGCGATACACGGAGGGCGGTCGCAGAGCGCCCGGGAGCGCGCCCTGGCGAAGTTCAAGAACGGAGAGACCCGCGTGCTGGTCGCCACCGACGTCGCGGCGCGGGGCCTGGATATCGTCGATCTGTCCCACGTGATCAACTTCGACCTGCCCGAGGAGCCGGAAAGCTACGTGCACCGGATCGGGCGGACCGCCAGGGCGGGGGCGTCCGGGATCGCCATCTCCTTCTGCGGCATCGAGGAGCGCTCCCTGCTCGTGGCGATCGAGCGCCTGATCCGCCAGCACCTGAAGGTGGTCGTGGACCATCCCTTCCGGTCCCTCCTGCGGCCGGGGATCCCCACGAAGCTGGACAACCGCCCCGCGCGCCCGGCAAACGCACGCTACATGATCCCCGCCACGGAGTTGTTCCGGGCCGTCTGAGGCATTCGAGACGCTGCTCAGGGTCGATCGTACACCCCTGAGCGCCCCATCCTTATATTCCTTAGTTTACCTTCGTCCACGGATTTACTATCTTCTCGTATAGCGCCTTGTAGTCATCACGGGGTCCAAGGAGAAGGATATGAAGGACACGCTGAAGGTCGGTCTGACTTACACCCACAAGTACCGCGTTCCGGAGAACAAGACGGTGCCGTACCTCTACCCCGAGTCGAAACCTTTTCAGGAAATGCCGAAGGTCTTCGCCACCGGCTTCATGGTCGGGCTGATGGAGTGGGCGTGCATCGAGGCGATGGCCCCCCACATGGATCCGGGGGAAGGGAGCGTCGGGACCCTCGTCAACGTGACGCACACGGCGGCGACCCCTCCGGGGATGGAGGTGACGGTCGACGTCCGGTGCATCGGCGTCGAGGGCCGGAAGACCGTCTGGGAGATCGAGGCCAGGGACGACGCGGAGGCGATCGGCAAGGGGACGCACGAAAGGTTCACGGTCGACTTAGCCAAGTTCAACGCCAGGGTCGCCAAGAAGGCCGCCGGCGCCTGAAAACGCTGTGCCGTGCCGATCGGCGCCCGCTTCGGCTTCCTTCCTGATATAAGTTCCTTCCCGATATTCCGGGGCGCGGTGGATTCCGCGCCCCGGGGAGTATCCTTACCTACCGTACGGTAATTTTTTTCTTGACAGCGGTTTTTCGTTGGTATATCTACCGGTAGGTATAATCATGCCGGGGGTGCTCTCGTGGGCGTTGATGGAAGGAAAGCGGTGAAGGGGAAAGGGCTCGCGCCGAAACCGGACCTGGCGGTCCGCATGCGGCTGCTCAGAAGCGCTATCGAGCTGTTCAACCGGAAAGGGTATGCGGCTGCCACCGTAAGGGAGATCGTGGCGGCCGCGGGCGTGTCCAAGCCGGTCCTCTACTACTACTTCCGGAACAAGGAAGGGATCTACCTG
>JAGVHM010000161.1 GCA_020056545.1 bacterium | reverse complement strand
GGATGAACCGGTCCCCGCCCAACAGAACCATCTCTTCCGCCAGGAGCAACCTCGCGTAGCCGGACCCTCCGGGCGGGATCTCCGCGGTTCCATAGAGCAGGACCCTCGCCAGGGTGGAGGCGGTGAAGGCGTGGAAGGAAACCTGGGCCCGGTTCTTCAAGGGGCGCGGGGCGAGCGGTAGATATTCCAGAAATACTTCCGCGTTGCGTGTCGGAGAAAGCGTCCCCGGCCTGCACAGGACCGACCCCCGGGGCGTGCTCTCCTTTTCCACCCCTTGGAGGTTGACGGCGGTGCGCGTCCCCGCCGTGGACGATTCCGCCTGCCCTCCGTGGACCTGCAGCCCCCGGACGCGTGCGACAGGGCCGCCGGGAAGAACCTGGACCTCTTCGCCGACGCGGACGGTTCCCCCGACGAGCGTCCCGGTGACCACCGTACCGAACCCTTTCATCGAGAAGGAGCGATCGACGGGAAGCCGGAAGAAGAGGGAAGGGTCTTTACCCGCGACCGCCCCGGCGATCCGGTCGAGGGCGGCGATCAGTCCGGGGAGGCCTTCCCCGGTCGCCGCCGAGACGCGCGCGATTGGGGCGTCCTCGAGGAATGTTCCCCTGACGAAATCCCGGATCTCCTCTTCCTGCAGCGCGAGCCACTCCGCGTCCACCTTGTCGCACTTGTTAAGCACAACGAGCCCGTGCCTGACGGAGAGGAGCCGGCAGATATCCAGATGCTCCCGGGTCTGCGGCATCACCCCCTCGTCCGCGGCGATCACCAGCATCACGATGTCCACCCCGGCCGCGCCGGCAACCATCGTCCGGACGAACTTCTCGTGGCCGGGCACGTCGATGATCCCCGCCAGAGTACCGGATGGGAGCGCGAGGTGCCCGAACCCCAGTTCGATCGTGATCCCCCGCTCCTTTTCCTCCTTGAGCCGGTCCGGGTCGATTCCCGTCAGGGCGAGGACCAGCGCGCTTTTGCCGTGGTCGATATGTCCCGCGGTGCCTATGATGACCCTCTTTGACATCAACGCCCATCTTACCGGTTTTTTGCCGGATGCGGTAACATGGGGCGATGGCGGGGCCGCGCCGGATACCTATCGAGGACCATATAGACCTGCACGCTTTTTCCCCCAGGGAGATCACCCTGCTCCTGGAGGATTACCTGGAAGAGGCGTCCCGCGCGGGGTTCCGGCAGGTGCGTATCATCCACGGGAGGGGGACCGGGACGCAGCGGCAGCGGGTGAGGAGCGTCCTTTCGCGGCACCCGTTTGTGGAAACATACGGCGATGCGCCGCCAGAGGCGGGCGGCTGGGGGGCAACGGTGGTCGTGCTTCGTCTGCGTGGAGACGCTAACGGCGGCAGGTGATCACGAGCCGGTTCACGTTCGCAACGGTTTTGCGGTCCTTCTTGACGGTTTCATCCGATGCAAGCGACTTGCGGATAAGGGAGAGCACGGCCGCGTGCATGGGGCTTTCGGGTTTTTGCGGAAGGTTGTAATTAACCCAAAGTCCGTCTTTCCTCGACTCAAGGAGCCCGGCTTCGTGGAGCGCCTTGAGGTGGTGCGAAACGTTGGGCTGTGAGCCGTTCAGGACGTGCTGGATCTCGCAGACGCACAGCGGCCGGGATTCCAGCATTTTCAGCATCCGGAGGCGCGCCGGGTCCGATAATGCCTTGAATACCTTGGTGGCTTTTTTCAACAGGATTCCCCCCTTAACTTTATAGTATACACTTATCTGGCTGGCATCGCGGGATCTGCCGGAAGGGAGGCCGAAGGGTTTTGAGGAAGGAAGACGCCTCGGGGCGCTTGTTGAAGGTACTGTTCCTGTGCACCGGGAACGCCTGCCGCAGCCAGATGGCGGAAGGGTGGGCCCGGACGCTCAAATCCGACCTGATCGAAGCGTATTCGGCGGGGATTTCCCCCTGTTTCGTCCACCCGCTGGCAATCCGCGTGATGGATGAGGCAGGAGTCGACATCTCCGGTCATTATTCCAAGCACGTCGAGGAGCTGGATGGGATCGAGTTCGACTACGTCGTCACGCTCTGCGACTACGCCGACAGCAAATGTCCTTACCGGCCCGGCCAGGGGAAGCGGATACACCGTCCGTTCGAGGACCCGATCCACGCCCGGGGGACCGAGGCCGAGGTGATGGCCAAGTTCCGCTCCGTCCGCAACAGGATCCGCGCCTTCGTCGAGAAGATGCCGGAGAACCTCGAGGCACCCGATTCCCCCTCTTGACCGTGGCTACGGACCGGATTATTTTCCCAGGCGCTGAAACGGTTTCCCGCCCGCGAACTCCGCTGAGGCACCCAGTTCCCCTTCGATCCGCAGAAGCTGGTTGTATTTGCAGACCCTGTCGGTCCTGCAGACGCTCCCGGTCTTGATCTGTCCCATCCCCATCGCCACGGTGAAGTCGGAGAGAAACGGGTCCTCCGTCTCGCCGGACCGATGGGACACCACCGCCGTCCACCCCGCGTTTCGGGCCATTTCCACCGCGGCCACGGTCTCGCTGACGGTTCCGATCTGGTTCAGCTTGATCAGGACGGAATTTGCCACTCCTTCCGATATTCCGCGGGAAAGCAGCGCCGTGTTGGTCACGAAAATATCATCCCCGACGATCTGGATCTTTTCGCCCAACTCCTCCTGCATCGCTTTCCATCCCTTCCAGTCGTTCTCCGCAAGGCCGTCCTCGATGGACACGATCGGAAATTGACGCACCAGGTCGGCGTAAAACCCCACCATTTTCTCCGAGGTCTTGGTGGAGCGGTCGGACTTCGAGAAGACGTATTTCCCGTCCTCGAAAAATTCGCTCGCGGCCGGGTCCAGCGCGATTGCCACGTCCCGTCCCGGCTTGTAGCCCGCGGCGGCAATTCCCTCCAGAATCACTTCGATCGCCTCCAGGTTGCTTTTGAGCATTGGGGCGAAACCGCCCTCGTCGCCCACCGCCGTCTGATACCCCTTTTTTTGCAGGACGCCCTTCAGGGCATGAAAGGTCTCCACCCCGATCCGCAGGCTCTCGGAAAACGAGGGGGCTCCAAGCGGCACGATCATGAACTCCTGGAGATCGACGTTGTTGTCGGCGTGCTT
>JAGVHM010000110.1 GCA_020056545.1 bacterium | reverse complement strand
GAACGCGCCGCCGATCACCCCCGGTCCGATGAGCGAGACCAGTTTCCGGTACGGCGCCGGCGCCGAGGCTCCGTGCCCATGGTCCCCGTGCGCCGCCTCCGCGAGGAGCAGCGGACGCTCGAAAATAAGCGCGATCGCCCCGTTCAGCAGGACCCCGAGCAGGGGGAGCGCCGGCACGAGCCAAAGGAAATCGAGGACGTTTGCTACCATTTCAGCACGCTAAGCTCGGTGATGTCGATCGTCTCCTTCAGCCGGAAGATCGCGATCAGGATCGCCAGCCCCACGGCCGCCTCGGCCGCGGCCACGGTCATCACCATGAATGCGAAGATCGAGCCGGTGGGGTCTCCCAGGTGCGACCCGACGGCGATGAACGCCACGTTCACGCCGTTGAGCATTATCTCCACGCTCATCAGGATGATGAGCACGTTCTTGCGCGCCACCACTCCGACCACCCCGATACCGAACAGGATCCCGGAGAGCAGCAGGTATGCGGTAGGTTCCATCATCCCGAAATCTCCGATCAGATCTTCTTCTTCGCCAGCGCGATCGCCCCTATCACCGCCGAAAGCAGAAGCACCGAGGTGATCTCGAAGGCTAGCAGGTAGTCGGTGAACAGCGCCCTCCCCACAGCCTGGACGGATCCGGCATCGGCCGTCGATCCCGCCGGCATTGCGAACTTGCGCGCCAGGACGGCGGACTCGAGGATCAACAGCCCCGCGGCGACGACGCCAAGAAGCCGCATCCCCGTCACGCGCTCCATCGGCAGCTTGTTCTCGGGGACATTTACCAGCATTATGACGAAGATGAACAGGACCACCACCGCCCCGGCGTAGACGATTACCTGGATAGCCGCCAGGAAGTGGGCCTGCCGCAGCGCGAAGAGCGCCGCCACCGCGAACAGCGTCAGGATCAGGTAGAGCGCCGAGGCCATGGGGTGCCTGCGCGTCACCACCATGATCGCCCCGCCCACGGCGATCGCTCCGAAGAGTATGAAAAGGATCAGTTCCATCTTCCCCTATTTCTCCAGCAGCTTGTCGATCATGTAGATGAGCTTCTCCCGGGTGTCTTCCGGCGGCGTGTGCCAGCCGGTGTCCATCCGGATCGCGTCGCACGGGCACGCCTCGACGCACTGCCCGCAGAAGACGCACCGCAGCATGTCGATGTCGAACCGCACGGGGTACTTCTCGACCGCCGGGTCGGGGGACTCCCCGGCCACGATGGTGATGCATTTCGCGGGGCAGGCGGTGGCGCACATGTAGCAGGCCACGCAGCGCGGAGACCCGTCAGGGCGCTTCATCAGCCGGTGGCATCCGCGGAACCTTGCCGGCATCGTCCGGCGCACCTCCGGGTACTCGATCGTCGGGATCTCCTTGTTGTGCGCGATGTTGTGCAGGAAGTGCCCCATCGTCACCGCAAGGCCCTTCATGATCTCCAGGAGGTAGAGGCTCTCCCCGAAGGACATCTGCTCGGGCCGCGCCACCTTTTTCACGCCGATAGTCATTTCCCTCTAGAACCCGCCTTTGTCGATGAAGAGCAGAACCAGCCCCGTCACGAATATGTTCAGCAGCGACAGCGGCAGCATCACCTTCCAGCCCAGCCGCATCACCTGGTCGTACCGGAACCTGGGGACCGTCCACCGGACCCATACATAGAGCCAGCAGAAGAAGAGCGTCTTACCCACGAAAGACCCGATCCGCAGGATCAGCACCGCCGCCGCCGGCACGGCGACGGAGATGCCGCCCGGAAAGGCGAACCCCTTGTCGGCCAGGTACGGGAACTGCCAGCCGCCGAAGAACAGCGTCGAGACGACCGCCGCTCCGACCACCATGTGGATGTACTCGGCCATCATGAACATGGAGAATTTGAAGGATGCGTATTCCAGGTGGTAGCCGGCGACGAGCTCCGACTCCCCTTCGGGGAGGTCGAACGGGGTGCGGTTCGCCTCAGCGTAAAGGGCAGTCAGGAACAGGACGAACCCGAGCGGCTGGACGAAGACCCCCCACTTCGGCAGGATCCCGTAGAGCAGCTCCCCCTGGCCCAGCGCGATCTCGGAGAGCCGGACCGACTGGAACACCATCAGGATCCCCATGACGGAGAGCCCCATCGAAACCTCGTAGGAGATCATCTGCGCCGAGGAGCGAAGGCCGCCCAGGAGCGGGTACTTGCTGTTGGAGGACCAGCCCGCCAGCACGACGCCGTAGACCGCCATTCCGGATACGGCGAACAGGTAGAGGATCCCCACGTTCAGGTCCGCGATCTGGAGGGCGATCGTCTTCCCCGCGATCGTCACGGGGGGGCCGAACGGGACGACGGCCATCGTCATGATAGCCGGGGCGAGCGCGAACATCGGGGCCAGCTGGTAGAAGAGCCGGTGCGCGCCGTCCGGGATGAAGTCCTCCTTGAACAGGAACTTGAGCGCGTCGGCCAGGGGATGAAATACGCCGCCCAGCGTGAGCCCCAGGATGCGCGCCCGGTTCGGACCGCGCCGGTCCTGGATGTAGGCCGCGCCCTTGCGCTCCACCCACGTCATGACCACGACGAGCCCGAACACGAAGGCGAAGAACACCGCCACCCTCGCCACGGCCACTGCGATGTCGAAGAGGGGGTTCATCTACTGCCCTCCCGCCACGGCACGTCCGCCGGACCCCAGGGACTCGTAGCTCATCCCGGAAAACGACGCCGACGCCTCGGACAGCGCTTTGAAGACCGATTCTTCCCCGTCGAACTTCCAATCCGCGCCCAGCCGTTTCGCCAACCCGACGAGGATCTCGATGTCGTTTCCCGCCTTGCCCCTGGGCGCGAATCCTTTGCGGAACCGCTGCACCCGCCCCGCGATGTTCGTGAACGTCCCGCCCCTCTCCGCGAATGAGGCCGACGGCAGGACGGCATGGGCTGCGCGGGAGACCGCCCCGTCGCCCGTGCCAACTTGGGCGACGAACGACACCTTGGACAGGAGCGACTCCACCTCCGCGTCGGACAGATCGGAAAGCACGTTCCCGAAGATGAGCAGGGCCCGGATCTTTCCGTCCGATATCGCCTTGACGGCGCGGCCGAACCCCTCTTCGGCGAATCCCAGAAGCTGCGCCCCCATGGAATTGGGGTTCTTGTCCGCCTTGATGAGGAAATCATCAGAGAATCCGTCGCCGGGGGTGCGTGATGTGAAGCCGAAGGTTTCGGTTTTCAGTATCTCGGAGGCAAGCTTCTTCGCGAGGAACAGCTCCTCGTTGGAGGACTGCGGCGACGCGATGACCGCCACCGACCCGGGCCCGTGCTTCTCTGCCGCCTCCCTGAACCGCATTGCCGACGTCATGAGTGCCTCATCCCACGAGGCGGCGACCGGCTTCCCCGCCTCGCGCAGGACGGGCACCAGCAGCCTCGATTCGTTCGCCTTCTTGTATTCCAGCCTCCCGAAGTCGCACATCCAGGTCTGGTTGACGTCGTCGTTGCGGCGGGGTTTGAGGCGGTACAGGATGCCCCCCTTGAAGTCCGCTACGATATTGCAGCCGTTTGAGCATCCCGGGCAGATCGATTCGACGCTGCTTAAGTACCAGACCCGGCACTTGAACCGGAAATCCTTGCTCGTCAGCGCTCCCACGGGGCAGATGTCGGCGAGGTTTCCCGTGTAGTTGTTGGAAAGCTTCCGGCCGGGGAAGATCGAGATCTCGGAGTGGTCGCCCCGCTGGAAGAACTCCATCTCGCCGGTCTTCGTGACTTCCTGCAGGAACCGGACACAGCGCGAACAGAGGATGCACCGCTCGGCGTCCAGGACGATCTGCCCGCCGATGTCCTGCACTTTCTTCTTGTGTACCTTGTCCTCGAGGTCGTACCGGCTCTTGTGGAGCCCGAACTTCATGTAGTAGTTCTGCAGCCCGCACTCCCCGGCCTGGTCGCATATGGGGCAGTCGACCGGGTGGTGGATCAGCATGAGCTCGAGGACACCGGTGACGGCCTTGCGGACCTTTTCCGTGTCGGACCGGACCACCATTCCTTCGGTCACGACGGTGTTGCAGGCTATCTGCAACTTCGGGAACTTCTCCACCTCCACCAGGCACATCCGGCAGTTCCCCGCGATGGAGAGCTTGGGGTGGTAGCAGTAATGGGGGATCTCGATCCCTATCATGTGTGCGGCGGCGAGGATCGTCGTCCCGTCCGGCACGGCCGCGGCGATCCCGTTGATAGTGAAGTTCGGCATAAGCCCCTTAGAACCTGTACCCGTACGGGCATTTCTTGAACTTTATGTGCGAATCGAACTCCTCGCGGAACTTCCAGAGGAACGACTGGGCGGGCATCACAGCCGCGTCAGCCAGAGGGCAGATCGTCCTGCCCATCATGTTTTCGCAGACGTCGAGGATAAGCTCCACGTCCCCCTCGCGCCCCTCCCCGTTCTCGATGCGCCGCAGGATCTTCGCCAGCCAGCCGGTCCCCTCCCTGCACGGGGTGCACTGGCCGCACGACTCGTGCGCGTAGAAGTTCATCAGCACCGAAAGCGCCCTGACCATGCAGGTCCCTTCCGATATGACGATGACGCCGCCCGACCCCGGCATCGTCCCGATCTTCCCCATCGACTCGATGTCGTACGTCACGTCGATCTCGTCGGGGCGAAGCACCGGCGTGGAAGAGCCCCCGGGGATGACGGCCTTTAGCTCCTTCCCGTCCTTGATCCCGCCCGCATGCGTGTAGATGATCTCCCTCAG
>JAGVHM010000184.1 GCA_020056545.1 bacterium | reverse complement strand
GTGTACGCAGACCCCGCAGCCGATGCAGCGGTTTGGATCGATTTGGGCTCGGTCATTCTCACCGTCAAAGAGGATGGCCGGGCATTCGAACGCGTCGATGCAGGCCCGGCAGCCGACGCAGTCGTCCGTGATGCTCATCGCGAATACGGCCTGCGCCTGGCGCGCCGCCCGGTTCACGACGCAAGGGTGGCCGGCAATGAGGACGGCGATGTCGCCCTCCGGCGACCGGATGAAGGACTCCGCCTCTTTGAGCGCCGCGGTGAAGGCCTCGACGTCGTAGGGGTCGATTTCCCGGAGGCGCCGGACGCCGCAGGCCCGGACGAGGTCCGGGATTAAGACCTTCCGCCCCTCGCTTCCGTCCGCCCGGACGCCGAGCTGGGGGGTCGGCTGGTGGCCGGTCATGGCGGTCGTCGCGTTGTCGAGGATGACCAGGATGAAACGCGCCCCCTGGAAGACGGCGTTGATCAGGCCCGGGATCCCCGCATGGAAGAAGGTGGAATCCCCGATCGTGACGACGATCGTCGGGAAATCGGCCCCCCCGGCGGCATAGGCGTGGTAGAAGCCCGCCCCCTGGCCGATACAGGCGCCCATGCAGTGGCAGGTGTCCACGGCGCCGAAGTTCATCCCCAGCGTGTAGCAGCCGATGTCGCTGGGGAATATTCCTGCGGGAAAGGTGTCGCGGATCGCATAGAAGGCCGCCCGGTGGCCGCACCCCGCGCAGAGCGACGGGCGGGTCCCTTTCTTTGCGGCCAAAACGGCCGGGACCGCGGGTAGATCGAGGAATTTCCGGAGAATTTCCTCGATGACGTCGGGCGTCAGCTCCCCCTGCCGGGGAACATCGCCGGACCCCCTGCCGCTGACCCCGCTTGCGCCGAGCTGCATCTCGATCACCGCGTCCGTCTCCTCAAGCACAAGGACCTTTTCGTAGCGCTTCCGGATCTCCTCAATGAACGGTTGGTGGAGCGGGTAGGCGAGGCGGACCTGGTAGAGGTCGATCCTCCCCTCCGTCCCCAGCGTATCGAGGAGCTCGGAGGCGTGGGCGAAGGCAACGCCGGAGGCGACGACGCAGGTCCGCGGCCGGGCGGCGCCACCGGGCACGAGGACGGGATTGAAGGCCGGTTCCTGAGCGATCCGGTCCAGCTTTTCGTTCAAGAGGCGGTGGAGTTCGGTGAGGAACTGCGGTGTGGCCACCCACCGGCCGGGGTTCTTTTCAAAACATGCCTTCTGTTCCCGGGGTGCGGGGGTGCGGCAGGAAACGTTCTGGCGGGCGTGGCAGACACGGGTCGTCGGCCGGAGCATGACGGGGATCTCGTATTTCTCCGAAAGCGCGAAGGCCTCGGCCACCATCTCCCGCGCCTCCCGGGGCGAGGAGGGGTCGAAGACCGGCGCCTTGGCGAAGTGGGCGAAGAGACGGCTGTCCTGCTCCGTCTGGGAGCTGTGGGGACCGGGGTCGTCGGCGGCGATCAGGATGAATCCGCCCTTGACGCCCAGGTAGGCCGCGCGCGTGAAGGGGTCGGCCGCGACGTTCAGCCCCGCCTGTTTCATGGCCACCGCCGAACGCCGCCCCGCCATGGAGTTGGCGAGCGCCGTCTCGCAGGCGACCTTCTCGTTGACCGACCACTCCGTGTGGAGCGCAACGCCCGTTTCCTTCGCGAAGGCAACGACCGAAGAGAGGATCTCCGAGGCCGGCGTTCCCGGATAGGCGGCCGCCAGCGTGCACCCCTCCTCGACGAGGCCGCGGCCGATCGCCTCGTTTCCCATCAGGATCCTCTGTTCCGCGTGATCGATCATTTCGCCATCCTTGACGCTCTCGTAAAAAGTGGAAAGTGCTCCCAGGCGCACTCATACCGGCGAAAGCCGGTATCCAGAAATATCAATGGAATGAACTACCCCGCAGCAAGCTACGGGGTATCAAAAGCACCTATAAGGAATGGGCCTTTCGCAGCAAGCTGCGGGGAATTAACCCGCATGAGATTAAAAAAGCACTGGCCCCCGGCTTTCGCCGGGGTGACAGTATTTGCATTTATGGCTGTCGGAGTACTGAAGCTTTATTCCCCCATGACGGAATTGCAAATGCAAAAAGGCCATGGGTTTTGCGCCCATGGCCTTGATTTTTTCGTGAAACTCCGATCCGCCTTAGACCCGCACCCCGCTCCCTTTATGTGAGCTGCTCCACCACCAGAGGTTCGACGTGCGGTTCATGTTGCCCATAAAAAACACCTTTCGTGGGGATTTCTACACAATCCCGAAAAAGAATGCAAGCATTTTTTAGGGATCCGCCCGCATCCTACGTTCTGTGGTCGAAGACGCGCTTCGCCTTGCGTTCCGTCCGAGGGAGGCTCTGGTAATCCACGATCTCCACCTTTCCGGCGGACCGCTTTGTTTGTGAACTCAAAGGCCAATTTCTTCTTGCGCTCTCCCTTGGTTGTTTTTTCCGCCGGGATCTGTTATGAACACCTGTCGCTTCAGACAAATATGGACAGCGGAAAAACGGGGTAAGGAGATGGCGAGTCGGATCGAGATCGGGTTTAAAAAAGGGATCAGGGACGCCCTCGGCGAGAGGATCAGGAAGAGGATCGTCGAACATCTTCGAATCCATGTGGATTGGGTCAAGACCATCGAGGTCTATACCATCGACGGACCCCTCGCCCCCGAAGAGCTGGAAAAGGCGGCCCGCGGCCCCCTCTCCGACCCGATCATCCAGGAAACCGCCATCAACCGCGGACTCGCCCAGGGGTTTGATTGGCTCATCGAGGTGGGGTTTCGCCCCGGCGTCACGGACAACGTTGGAAAGACCGCCGGCGAGGCCATCACGCTCCTCACCGGGAAGCCGGTCCAGGTCTACTTATCCCGGCAGTATGCGATCAGCGGCATCCGGGACCGGTGCGCCCTGGATACCCTGACCCGGATGGATGCGGAACGGATCGCCTCCGAACTCCTCGCCAACGACCTGATCCAGCGTTATGATATCATCGACGGGAAAACCTGGGACCCGGACGCCGGGATGAAGCCTTACATCCCGCGCGTCATCGGAGAAGACCGTCCGCGGGCGGAGGTGATCGACCTCAACGTTCCCGACGCGGAACTTGTCCGGATCAGCCAGGAGCGGGTCCTCGCCCTCGCTCTGGAGGAGATGCGGATTCTCAGGGACTACCTGAAGGACGAAAACATTCTTGACCGGAGAAGGGAGGCCGGTCTGGGGCCGCAGATGACCGACGCGGAGATCGAGTGCCTCGCCCAGACATGGTCCGAACACTGCAAGCACAAGATCTTCAACGCCCGGATCGCCTATGACGACGGGGAGGGACCCATTCGGGAGATCGACTCCCTTTTCGACACCTGCATCAAGCAATCGACCCGCGAGATCCGGCAAAAAATGGGGACGGATGACTGGTGTCTCTCCGTCTTTTCCGACAACGCGGGGATCATCCGCTTCAACGACGACTGGAACCTCGTTTTCAAGGTGGAAACCCACAACTCTCCCTCGGCGCTCGACCCATACGGCGGCGCGCTGACCGGCATCGTCGGCGTGAACCGCGACCCGTTCGGCTGCGGCCGGGGGGCGAAACTCATCTTCAACACGGACGTCTTCTGTTTCGCGCCGCCCGACTACGCAAAGCCGCTGCCGAAGCGGATCCTCCACCCGCGGCGGATCTACGAGGGGGTCCGGGAGGGGGTGGAGCACGGCGGCAATAAAAGCGGCATCCCGACCGTGAACGGCTGCCTCGTCTTCGACGAGCGTTATCTCGGGAAACCCCTTGTCTACTGCGGGACGGGAGGGATCATGCCCGCCCGGATCGCTGGGGCGCCGACCCATACAAAAGAAATCCTTCCGGGCGACCTGATCGTGATGACCGGCGGGCGGATCGGGAAGGACGGGATCCACGGGGCGACCTTCTCCTCCGAGGAACTCCACGAGGGCTCACCCGTCACGGCGGTCCAGATCGGCGACCCGATCACCCAGAAAAAGATGACCGATTTCCTGCTCGTCGCCCGGGACCTCGGCCTCTACCGGGCGATCACGGACAACGGGGCGGGCGGCCTCTCCTCCTCCGTGGGCGAGACGGCGACACTCTCCGGCGGGTGCGAACTCGACCTCAAAAAGGCGCCGCTGAAGTACCCGGGGCTGAACCCCTGGGAGATCCTCATCTCCGAGTCCCAGGAGAGGATGACCCTCGCCGTGGCGCCGGAAACCATCGACGCGTTCCGCGCCCTTGCCCGGAAAATGGACGTGGAGGCGACGGTGCTCGGACGCTATACGGATTCGGGCTGGTTCCATATCCGCTACGGAGAGGAGACGGTCGTCTATCTGCAGATGGACTTCCTCCATGACGGCCTCCCGCAGATGAACCTCCGGGCCGTCTGGGCGCCCCCGCGCCACGCGGAACCAGACTTTCCCGAACCTGCGGACCTGGGAGGCGCCCTGAAAGAGATGCTCTCCCGGCTTAACATCTGCAGCAAGGAGTCGGTTGTACGCCAGTACGACCACGAGGTGCAGGGGGGGAGCGTCGTCAAGCCGATGACCGGCGTGCTCAACGACGGCCCGAGCGACGCCGCGGTGATCCGCCCGCTGCTCGACTCGTTCGAGGGAATCGTCGTTGCGAACGGGATCTGCCCCCGCTACAGCGACATCGACGCTTACCATATGGCCGCCTGCGCGATCGACGAGGCGGTCCGGAACGCGGTCGCCGTTGGGGCTTCCCTCGACCGCATGGCGGGACTCGACAACTTCTGCTGGTGCGATCCGGTCCGCTCGGAAAAGACCCCCGACGGGGAGTACAAGTTAGCCCAACTTGTCCGGGCGAACGAGGCGCTCTATGCCGTCACTACCGCCTACGGCGTCCCCTGCATCTCGGGGAAGGACAGCATGAAGAACGACTACCAGATCGGGGAGACCCGGATCTCGATCCCCCCGACATTGCTCTTCTCGACGCTGGCGAAGATGGAGGACGTCCGGCAGGCGGTCACGATGGACGTCAAAAAACCGGGGGACCTCGTCTACGTGCTCGGGAGGACATATCGGGAGCTCGGCGGCTCGGAGTGGTACGCGCTGCACGGCGCGATCGGAAACGGCGTTCCGCAGGTGCGCGTGGAGGCGGCGAAGAGGCTTTATCGGACGCTCAACCGGGCGATCCAGGCGGGCCTCGTCGCCTCCTGCCACGACTGCTCCGACGGGGGGCTGGGGGTGGCGCTTGCGGAAACGGCCTTCGCCGGGGGCCTCGGTCTTACGGTAGATCTCAGAACCGTCCCGGCGGAAGGGATCGGAAGGGACGACGAGCTGCTGTTCTCGGAATCGCAGAGCCGCTTTGTCGTGACCGTTCCCCCGAACGTACGGGAGGCCTTCGAAGCCGTCCTCTCGGGCGCCGCCTTCGCCCGGATCGGGCAGGTCATCGCGGAAGAGGTTCTCCGGATCGACGGACTCGGCGGGAAACGGATCATCGATGAGGAGCTCGCCGCGCTGAAGGCGGCCTGGCAAAAAACCCTCGCGTTCTGACTGCGGGATTAAGGTAAAAAAGAGATGCCGAAGAAGATCAGTGCGATCGTGATCACCGGAAACGGGACGAACTGCGAGATGGAAATGGCCCACGCCTGCCGCCTCGCCGGCTTCGACAAGGTCGATATCGTCCATATCAGCGAGCTCCTCTGCGGAACCAAACGGCTCGACGACTATGACTTCCTGAACCTGCCCGGCGGATTCCTGGACGGCGACGACCTCGGCTCGGCCAAGGCCGGCGCCAACCGGATCCTCCATGCGGCCGTCGCCGGAGGCCATGAGCGGTTGTATGATCAGTTCGCCCGGTTCATCGCGGCGGGAAAGTTGATCCTCGGCGTCTGCAACGGCTTCCAACTTCTCGTCAAGTTGGGGATGCTCCCCGGCCTGGACGGCGC
>JAGVHM010000145.1 GCA_020056545.1 bacterium | reverse complement strand
GCGTTCGACTACATCACCAAGCCGTTCGACGAGGCCGAGCTGTTGCGCGTCGTCGGAAACGCCGTCCGGACGACCGCCGCGGAGGCCGGCGAAGCAGGCGCGGGCGCCTCCGTGGAGGAATGGTTCGGAATGGTGGGGCGCTCCCCTGTGTGGCTCGAGGTCCGCAAGGTGATCGAGAAGGCCGCGAACTCACCCTTTTCGGTGCTGATCACTGGGGAGACGGGGACCGGAAAGGAGCTGGTGGCGCGGGCCATCCACCGGATCAGCGGAAGGCGGGACGGCCCTTTCATCAAGGTCAACGGGGCCGCGATCCCTCCGACGCTGTGGGAGGCGGAGGTCTTCGGGTACGAGAAGGGGGCGTTCACCGGCGCGGTGACCTCCAAGCCCGGCAGGTTCGAACTGGCCGACGGAGGGACTTTCTTCCTGGACGAGGTCGGGGAGGTGCCGCTCACCATGCAGGGTAAACTGCTGCGGGTTCTCCAGGACCGCGAGTTCGAGCGCGTCGGCGGCGTGAAGACGCTCACGGCGGACGCGCGCCTGATCTGCGCCTCGAACCGGGACCTTCGCAAGAGGATGGAGGAAGGGAAGTTCCGTGAAGACCTCTTCTACCGGATCAACGGGATTCCCGTCCAGCTTCCCTCTTTGCGGGGACGGCGCGAGGACCTGCTTCCCCTTGCGGAGTACTTTCTCAAGAGGACCAGCGCGGAGATGGGGCGGGGACCGAAGAAGCTTACGGCGGATTCGGTCGAGATCCTCGAGCGCTATCCCTGGCCCGGCAACATACGCGAGCTCGAGAACGCCGTCGGCAGGGCCGTCGCTCTATCGGAAGGGGAGGACGTCACTCCGCCGGACCTCTGCCTGGCTCTAGCGGATATCGTCGGGGAAGACGCGACGCCCGAAGAGGCGCGGTTCCACGAATCCGTGAGGGAGCACAAGCGCGCCATAATCCGCCGCGCGATCCGCGCCGCGAACGGCAACAAGACGAAGGCCGCCGAAACCCTGGGGCTGACGCCCACCTACCTTTCCCGATTGATCCGCGTGCTGGGGGTCGAGAGCAAGGAGCCCTGAGCGCCTACCGGGGTGCAAGTTTCCTGATAACGCTTTCTTCCTCGCGGGGGACTTCCTCGCAGCTACGCTCACGACCTGCACCACATCGGAGGTTAACTTCGTCGTGGTGCACCGTAGGGTAATCCTGGGCGGTTCCGCCCGCTCGCTGCGGATTCCGCTTCGACGCAATCTCTCCCTCCGCTCCATACGCCGCTGCGCGGAAGCCCCCACTGCGTCATCCAGCGATGAAAGGGAACATGCACCCGCAGTGGTAGTGCCTTAACAGGAAGAGGCATGCCGCAGACGGCGGATGGGCAAGATACGGAGTGATCAGGGAGATGTGCCGTCGGTCTCCCTGGCGAGGTCCTTTTCTTCCGCACCGGTGAGGGATCGCAGCTCGTCGGGAGTCGTGGCGAACATGTTGTTCGTCTCCCCTGCTGCGGGGTAGATCGCGGCAAAGCGCCGAAGCGAGAGGTCCTGGTAGAGCGGGATCCCTTCGGGAAGCGCGATCGGCGATACGGCACCCACCTTGAACCCGGTGTGCGTCGTCACGTCATCGGGTCCCGCGAGACGCACCCTTTTCCCTCCCCGCAGCGCCTTGACCTTCTTGAAGTCCACCCGCCGGTCGCCCGATATCACCACGACGACGGGGGATTCGTCTACCATGAGCAGGATGGTCTTGGCGATCTGGCCAACCATGACGCCCAGGCCCTGCGCGGCCAGTTCCGAGTTGTGCGTCGACTCCCCGAACGTATGGATCTCGCGTGAAAGCCCCCGGGCCTCGAAGAAGGCCCGCACCTCGTTCGCTCCCCGGAAATTCGGGTTTTCCGTTTTCATGCTGGTAAAATACCATTTTGGAATCAGAAAGAGGGAGGAGGATGTGGGGATGATCCACGTTTCGGACATCGCGTTGATAGGGGGAGCGCATGGGGCGCCGGTGTGCGGGGCAGTTTCCGTAGATGCTCTGCCGGACCGCGCGGAGGAGATCCGCGACATCCTTCCCGGCGCGCGATCCGTCGTCGTGCTCGCCGCGCCTCACTCGCGCAGCGCCATCGAATCGGCGAACGTGCAGGTCGCGCAATACGACACGATCCACGCTTACAGCGAGGCGGCGAGGGCGTCGCACTCCGTGGCGCTGTGGCTGGAAGGCAAAGGGCACAAGGCGGTCGCGGTCCCTGCGTTCATCCCGATAGACATGGCCCCACCGAAATTCGGCATGCAGGGTGCGGTCGACTGGCGGGGAGCGGGCGTGGCCGCCGGGATCGGGGGATACGGGGAGAGCGGCCTCCTGGTCAACGGGGTTTTCGGGCCCGCGGTCCGGATGGGCGGGGTGGTGACAGACGCTTTGGTTTCGCCCGGGAAACCGCTTTCCGGGACGCCCTGCACCCATTGCATGCGTTGTGTCGAGGCCTGTCCGATGGGGGCGCTTTCGGGAGGGGGGAAGATCGACAAGAGGAAGTGCGGCGACAGGATCTTCTCCGGGGGGTACAGGGCCTGGCGCAACTTCCTCATCGCCCTCATCGAGGCGCCGGCGGAGAAGCGGAAGGAGCTCGCTGCGAGCCAGCTTTCCCTCGATCTGTGGCAGAACTTCATGACGGGGAACTACTACTACTGTTTCGCCTGCCAGGCGGCGTGCCCCGTCGGAAGGAAGGCCCGTGCCTGAGCGCAGCGGCGATTTCCTCGGGGTCATCCTCGACTCGCTCTCCAGCGGGGTCCTTGCGATCGACCGGGACGCGAACATCATCGTCTTCAACGACGCCGCCGCGCGGATCCTGGGGGTGCCGAAGGAGAGCGCCCTGGGGAAACCATTGCTGTCCATCGTCCCCAACTCCGGGCTGGTCAACGTCCTTCGGACGGGCGCTCCGGAGGTCGGGCGTCCGCAGCCGATCGGCTCCCGCACGGTGATGACGAACCGGTCCCCCATCTTCCGGGACGGCGCGCTCGCCGGGGCCGTCTCGATCTTCCAGGACATCACCGAGACGGAGAAGATTTCGCGCGAGCTCGATTCCACCAAGGTCCTCGTCCACACCCTGGAGGAGGTGCTGGCCGGGGCCGGCGAGTGGATGGTGGTCGTCGACGCCTCGGGCGTCATAACGATGATCAGCGAGGCGTACGCGGAATTCAACGGCGTCACGGTTTCCGGGGCCATCGGGAAGCACGTTACGGATGTGATCGAGAACACCCGCATGCACATCGTGGCGCGCAGCGGCGTCGCGGAGTTGGGGGAGACCCAGGCCATCCGGGGGCGGGACGTCATCGTGAACCGCATCCCCCTGAAGGACGGCGATCGGGTGGTCGGGGCGTACGGGCGGGTCGTCTTCAAGGACGTGGCGCAGCTCCGGCAGCTGGCCGGGAAGCTGAACCTCCTCGAATCGAAGGTAAGGTACTACGAGGAAGAGCTGACCCACCTGCGCGGGGCGAAGTACACCTTCGACAGCATCGTCGGCTCGGGGCCTTCCATCACGGCGGCGATGGAGGAGGCGCGGCGGGCCTCCCGGACCGATTCAACCGTTCTCCTGCGGGGCGAGACCGGCACCGGGAAGGAGCTGTTCGCCCACGCGATCCACGCTGCGGGGCAGAGGCGCAGCGGCCCGTTCATCAAGCTCAATTGCGCGGCCGTTCCCGCGGAGCTCCTGGAGTCGGAGCTATTCGGCTACGAGGAGGGGGCGTTCACGGGGGCGAAGAAGGGGGGGAAGGCGGGCAAGTTCGAACTGGCGCAGGGCGGGACGTTCTTCCTGGACGAGATCGGCGACATGCCGCTGCCGATGCAGGCGAAGCTGCTGCGCGTGCTGCAGGAGAGGGAAGTGGAGCGGATCGGCGGGACCTCGTCGCGGCAAGTCGACCTGCGGATCATCGCGGCGACGGGCCGGCACCTCGAGGAGTTGGTGGGAAACGGAACGTTTCGCACCGACCTCTACTACCGGGTCCACGTTATCCCCGTGCACATACCTCCCCTCCGCGAGCGGCGGGAAGACGTGGGTGAGATCGCGGAGCATTTCCTGTCGAAGATCTCCTCGGACTCCGGCGAGCCGAAGCGGCGCCTTTCGGACGAGGTGCTGGCCATCCTCCGTTCGCATGGATGGCCCGGGAACGTTCGCGAGTTGCAGAATGTCCTCGAGCGCGCCGTTGCGATGTCCCGCGGCGACGTCCTGCTGCCGGAACACCTGCCCCCGCACCTGCTACGCGCCGTCACCGACGCGGTCAAGGAGGTTGTTCCCGGCTCGCTCGCCTCCGCGAAGGCCGAGACGGAGCGGAACGCGATACTCGCAGCCCTGAAGGCTTCCGGGGGGAACAAGTCGAGGGCGGCCGACCTGCTTCGGATCCACAGGGTCAAGCTGTACGAGAAGATGAAGCGCCACGGCATCCCGACCTCGCGTGAAAACTGACGGCTCCCGCCCCCATAAAAACGGGGACGTTCCTTCTAAAAATAATCTGCTCCGGTTGCGGCGTTCGCCCCTCCAGTGGCAAGGTTTCCAAGTTGAAACCTGTCGCAAATCGTAACTATTTTGGTACATGTACCGCAACCGATACGTTTTACATGTTCCGTATATCCAATAAAGATTTCCGATGGGCGGACTGTTTTTCTGAACTGTATGTAACTTATTAGGTACAAACATTTA
Source organism: bacterium (assembly GCA_020056545.1). Classification (GTDB taxonomy): domain Bacteria; phylum Desulfobacterota; class Deferrimicrobia; order Deferrimicrobiales; family Deferrimicrobiaceae; genus JAENIX01. Next base: position 1,437 of record JAGVHM010000145.1, on the reverse strand, counting down.
GAGGCACGTGCGAGGAGATAAATCCACCGGACGCATTCGACCCGTGATTTATCAAATACTTCCTGAATATTGGGCGTGGAATTCTGGGCATGGCACTTCCGTTGCAAGACGTCGTTTTACATGTAATCATGTGCGGGGATGAATGTTCAAGGTCGGCGATTCGGCGGAAATCACGAAAATTTTCAGCGAGGAGGACGTATTTCTCTTTGCGGGGATAGTGGGAGACAGGAACCCCGTTCATATCTCTAAGGAGTACGCGGCAGGCACCCGGTTCAAGGAGCGCATCGTCCACGGAACCCTGACGGCCGGGCTCATCTCTGCTGTCATCGGAATGAAAATACCAGGCCCGGGCTGCCTGTACCTCTCCCAGTCGCTGAATTTTCTGGCACCGGTGAAGATCGGCGACGAGATCACGGCGCGGGCGGAAATCGTCGAAGTGGTCTCCGAAAAGCGCCTGCGGCTGCGGACGCAATGTTTCAACCAGAGGAAGGAAATGGTGCTCGACGGGGAAGCGATCATCGTCCCGCCGCGGCCAGAGTGGGGCGGCGGGGAAACGGAATGAACGGGCCGCGGCGATGCGGCCAAAAAATGAAGGAGGGGACGAGATGAAGAAGGCGTTCGTAGCAGGGATGCTGGTGCTGCTGTTCGCGGCAACGTCGTACGCCGCGGACACGATCAAGTTGGGAGGCATGTTCCCGCTATCCGGCCGCGCGGCCGATCTGGGGATCACCTGCAAGCAGGGGGCGGAACTCGCGGTGAAGGAAATCAACGCCAAGGGAGGCGTGCTCGGAAAGAAGTTCGAGCTCCTGTCGGCCGACGACAAGGCGAACGTACAGGAAGGTGTGACCCTGGCGAAGCGCTACATCCAGAAGGACGGGGTGAACTTCCTGTTCGGCGTGGTGAGCTCGGGGGGTTCCCTCGCGGTCGCCGAGGTCGCCAAGCAGGAGAAGGTGATCTTCATGGACACCGTGGCGTCCACCGACACCCTGACCAAGGAGAAGTGGAACCGGTACACCTTCCGCGCGGGAACCTGCAACTCGCAGGAGGCCAACTCCCTCGCGCTCTACGCGGCGTCGAAGCACAAGAATCTGGCTAAATTCTACAACATCGGGCCGGACTACGAGTACGGCCGGACGATGTGGGCGATCTTCCAGGCGAAGACGAAGGAAGCGAACCCGAAGGCCGAATTCATCGGGGAGCAGTGGCCCAAGCTCTTCATCCCCGACTACACCTCGTACATCAACGCCATTCTCCAGGCCAAGCCCGACGCCGTGTTCTGCACGCTGTGGGGCGGCGATTTGGTCGCCTTCATCAAGCAGGCGAAACCGTTCGGGCTGTTCGACAAGATGAAGTGGATCATCGCCACCGGCGGGGACATCACCGTCACGAAGGCGCTGGGCAAGGAGATGCCCACGGGCCTGATCGTCGACCAGCGGT
>JAGVHM010000057.1 GCA_020056545.1 bacterium | reverse complement strand
TGAATCTTTTTCCTTTCAGCGCGATCGTCGGTCAGGAGTTGTTGAAGAAGGGTCTTCTTGCGAACGCGGTTGACCCGTCGATCGGCGGCGTATTGATCCGTGGCGAGAAGGGGACGGGGAAGACGACGGCGGTACGCGCGTTCGCTGCGGTATTGCCCCCGAAGCGTGTGGTATCCGGCTGCCGTTTCGGCTGTTACGAGGGTTCTTCGTTGTGCGGGGAGTGCTCGATTCGCAAGGATCGCGGTGACACGTTGGCTTACGAGCTGCGCGCCGTCGAGGTTGTCGATCTTCCTCTGAACGCCTCGGAGGACCGCGTTGTCGGAAGCCTTGACCTTGAGGCGGCGCTTCGGACGGGGGAGAAGAAGTTCGAGCTCGGGGTCTTGGGGAAGTCTCACGGCAACGTGCTGTACATCGACGAGGTGAACCTTCTTGACGACCACGTTGTGGACGTGTTGCTTGACGTTGCGATTTCCGGTGTGAACGTGGTGATGCGCGAGGGTGTGACGTACCGTCACCCGTCGCGGTTCATATTGGTGGGGACGATGAACCCCGAGGAGGGAGAGCTTCGGCCTCAGCTGCTGGACCGGTTTGGATTATGCGTCGAGGTGACGGGTGAGAAGGATCTATTGCATCGTCGCCAGATCGTCGAGCGCGTTCTGCTGTTCGAGTCGGAGGATGAAGAGTTCCGGGAGAGGTGGACGAAGGAGGACGAAACGCTGCGACAAGGAGTCGAAAAGGCCAGGGCGGCGCTTCCCGGCGTCAGGCTCGCCGACCATATCGTCAGGACCGTCACGGAAATCGTCGCGGGCCTGGGAGTCGCCGGACATCGCGGGGATCTCGCTATTCTGAAAACCGCCCGGGCGCTCGCCGCCTTGCGCGGCGCCGATCTGTTGTCCGCCGCGGACCTCAAGGACGCGATCCGCCTCTCCCTGCCGCACCGGATCCCCCGAACGGGGGTGAACGAGAGGAAGGCGCGGCACGCGGAACGGCTTCTTTCCTGGGCGTTCCCGGGCGAGATGGAACCGGAGGAAGAGAGGGGGATCGTTCCACTTCCCGAAACTCCCCACGGGCTGAAGCGGGGAGGGGTGATCTTCCGCGTCCCTGCGCTTTCCGACGAGGAGAAGGAGGCCCAGGCGATCTCCCAGTCGATGGAGCGCCGGCGGCGCAGCGAGGCCGCGGCCGCGCAGAAAGCCCCGCCTGCCACCTGCGGCGACCCCGACTGCGATTACTGCCAGGGGTTCGTGGAAGCAAACATCATCGGGCCTTCCGCTCCCTTCGAGGTCCGGAAGATCGCAGTGCCCAAGGGGCGCAAGCTCTCGGACGCAGCGGGGAAGCGAAGCCGCGCGAAGACCGCCGGAAGCCGCGGGAGGTACGTCCGCAGCGGTCCCTGGCGCAAAGGGCGGGACATCGCCCTGGACGCCACACTGTTCGCCGCCGCCGCCAGCGGACACGTGGACCTGGAGACAAGGCGCGTGCACGTTGGTTTCTCGGATCTGCGGGGGAAGCGGCGGGAGCGGAAGGTGGGGAACCTCATCCTCGTCGTCCTGGACGCGTCCGCCTCCATGGAGACGCAACGGCGCATGGTTGCGACGAAAGGCGCGGTGCTGTCGCTGTTGCGCGACGCCTACGTCAAGCGGGACCGGGTGGGGCTCATCTCCTTCAAGGATTCCGTGGCGGAGGTCGTCGTGCCGCCCACCGGCAGCGCCACGCTCGCCGCGATGCAGCTGACGTGGCTGGCCTCCGGCGGGACGACCCCGCTGTCCATCGGGCTCTTCGCTGCGGTGAAGACACTTGAGACGGAGCAGGTCCGCTACCCGTCGCGCAAGCCCCTGCTGGTGCTCATAACCGACGGCCGCGCCAACGTGGCCTACTTCGGCGGGGAGCCGTTCGACGAGGCGGTGCGGATCGCGAGGATGATCCGCCGGATGCGGGTGACCTCGATAGTCATCGACACCGACCGGATCATGATGGGCCCGGCGGCGCTGCGTACGGCCATGGAGGCCACCGAGAAGCGGGCGCGCACGCGGGGGATCTTCTCCGGCGGGCCCGCGAAGACCGTCGCTGACGCCATGGGCGCGAAGTACCTGTCCCTTGCGGACATGAGCCAGGCCTCGATCCTGGCGGCGATCCGCGGACGCGCGATCGTCTAGTTACATGGCGCCCCCGGGGCGCTCTTGAATGAAAGGGGAGGCGATGGAGCCGACGATGACGATCGGGAGAAGGACGATCGAGGAGCGGTACGGAATGATCGGGACCGGTGGAAAGATCCTGTTCCTGGGCGGCGTGCCGATGGGACTGAAAAAAATCGCACGGAAACTCGCCCTGCTCTACGATGACCTGGTCCCGATCGACGCCGGCACCCTCGCCGGCGGGGCGCACTGGATCCGTTTCTACGAGGGGGAGCAGAGAAAGGTCGTGGTGCTGGAGTTCGACGGGGAGTTGAACATATTGGGCGAGAACGGGGCGGACATAATGGACTGGATCGGGGACGAGTACTTCCGGATCCACTGGCGCGCCTTCTGCCCCGCGGGCGGTGAAGAGTGGCTGGGCAGCGACGCCACGAAGACAAAGGGGGGCACACGGTGAATCTTTTTCCTTTCAGCGCGATCGTCGGTCAGGAGTTGTTGAAGAAGGGTCTTCTTGCGAACGCGGTTGACCCGTCGATCGGCGGCGTATTGATCC
>JAGVHM010000155.1 GCA_020056545.1 bacterium | reverse complement strand
GGCGCCTCCGGCTATCTGTTATGGATCCATCTTCCGTACGCGGCCCTTCCCGACTACCGGCTGACCGTCACGGCGTTGAACGTGGGAAAGGGGGCCGCCCACGTCGTCTCCTTCCCCGGCGGCGGACACATGGTCATCGACTGCAGCGGGGCGGCGCACGGCGACGCGGGGGAAAAGGTCGTGGCGCCCTTCTTACGGGGATCGGGAATACGCGAAGTCGACGTCCTGGTCCTCACCCATCCACACGAAGACCATTACGGCGGTGCGAAGGCGATCCTGGAGGAGTTCCCGGTCGGAGAGATATGGATTCCGGAAGGGCCGCCCCTTTCCTTGTTCGGTGAGGCGGTTGCGCAGAGGGCTTCCCTCGTGCGGCGAAAGCGCGAGGGGGAGATATACACCGCCGGCGGGGTGGAGGTAGTAGTTAAGGGCGTCGGAGACGGCGGAACCCAAATCGATCCCAACGAGCAGAGCCTGCTCCTGGAACTCCGGTACGGAAGACTTTCCGTCTGGCTGCCGGGGGACGTGGAAAAGGGTCCTGCAGCCTGGGGCAAGGCGGAAGCGCCGTACGCAGAGAAGAGGATCCTTTTCCTACCTCACCATGGGTCCGCCGGCGCGAAACCTCTCATGTGGATGGCCGCGGCCAGGCCTTTCATAGTAGTCTCCCAAAATAGAAATTGTTTCACGGGAGAAAATCTGTTACCCTCGGCTGAGTTTTTTCTCTTGGAAAACGGGGCATTTACTGTGCAATCCGACGGGAATCGGGTATACTGCGGGCAAGAAGGAAGATCCCTGATTTGGAAGCGGATATGGCGCCTCCTCTGATCATCGACGGAAATCAAACGAGCGGTTGTTCAACAGGAATGCGGAATTGGCGAAACAGCGCATATTGATCATCGCCCCCGATCCGGGGAGCATCGCAATGAAAATCCGGCAATCTTCCTTCGCCGACATCCCCGTGAAAATACTGTCCGACTGGGAGAAGGGGGTGTCCGTTCTCGCGAAGGAAAACTTCTCCGTCATCGTCGCCCGGAAAACATCGAAACGCCAAAGCGCGGAGGAATTCGTCCGCAACATCATCCAGGTGGCCCCCAAGACCCCTTTGGTGCTGGTCCTTCCTAAGAAAGGCGGACCCTCCGTCCTGGGCGCCCTTCGGGGCGGCGCCTCCGAGATTCTCTTCGAGGAGGACCTGGACAAGGAGCTCGCCTCAACCCTTGAGAAATACCTGTTCCAGGGGTACGGACTTCTTCGCAAGACATCCATCGACGAGCTGTTCGACTATTGTTTTCCGGTCATCACCACCACCGACATGGACCTGCTGTCCCTTACCGTCATCGAGATGTTCAAGGAATCGCTCGGGGGCTCCTTCGGCCTGCTGTTCCGCGAGCAGGAAGGGAGAGGGCCCGGTTATTCCGTAGTCGCTTCCGCGGGCTTTTCCGACGATACTCTCGCCGGGGTCTTCCTCCTCCGGTTCGGCGGCGCCCTTGTACGGAAAAGCAAAAACGTCCCTACGATTCTGGCGGCCGAGGAGCTTGGAGCCATCCGGCCTGACGACGACGCCATACTCGGGGAAAACCTCACCTTCTTCGCGTTGCGTTTCGACCTTTCCCCCGGCTCGCAGATATACGCCGTCCTGACGATGCGGGGGGTGCCCGGCGCGGGCGTCATCGACAGCCCGTTCCTCAATTTCTTTTACAGGCAGGCGCGGTTCGCCCTGCTGAACGCGGAGCGCAACGCGGCTGCCCAGAACCTCATCTACATCGACGACCTCACGAAGCTGTACAACAGCCGCTACCTGAACGTCGTGCTGGACCGGGAGCTGAAGCGTTCGGAAAGATACCGGAACTTCTTTTCGGTCCTTTTCATGGACGTCGATTTCTTCAAGCGGGTGAACGACGCTTGCGGCCATCTCGTGGGCAGCAGGGTTCTCGTCGAGGTGGGGGCGGTTCTTCGCACATGCGTCCGCGAGACGGACACCGTAGTGCGCTACGGGGGCGACGAGTTCGTCGTATTGCTCGTGGAAACGAACGCGGAAGACGCGCTGCTGGTCGCGGAGAGAATGCGCAGGATGATCGAGGGGAAATCGTTCGGCCAGGATTTCGGCCTCTCCATACGGCTCACAATCTCAATCGGGATCGCCGCCTTCCCGGAGCATGCGTCCACCAAGCAGCACCTCCTCAGCATGGCCGACCAGGCGATGTACAGGGGAAAAGACTCCACGCGCAACGTGGTCTATCTAGCCACCCCGCAAAAAGTTACATGACCATTCCCTCGGTGCGGGGGATGAAGGACGTGCTTCCCCCCGAATCGGCAAGGTGGGCCGCGCTCGAGTCCGCCTTCCTGGCATACGCCGCGCGCTTCGGGTTCAGCGAGATCAGGACGCCGATACTGGAAAGGACGGAGCTGTTCTCCCGCGCGGTCGGGGAGACGACCGACATCGTCGAAAAGGAGATGTACTCCTTCACCGACCGGTCGGGGGAGAGCCTGACGATGCGACCGGAAGGGACGGCGTCCGTCGTGCGCGCCCTCCTGTCTCACAGGTCGGAGCTCGGGGAGTGGCCGGTCCGGCTCTGTTATACCGGGCCGATGTTCCGCCACGAGCGGCCCCAGAAGGGGCGCTTGCGCCAGTTCCACCAGTTCGGGGCGGAGCTCTTCGGAACGGAATCGCCGTATGCGGATGTGGAGGTGCTGGCCTTCCTGAACGGGTTCCTCGCCGCGGCCGGGCTTTCCGGCCTATCGCTCGAGATAAACTCCCTCGGCGACCCTGCGTGCAGGCCGGAGCACCACGCTAAACTGGCGGCCTTTCTTGCGTCGCGTGAAGAACGACTTTGCGACGACTGCCGCCGGCGGCGCGTGCAGAATCCCTTGCGTGTCCTGGACTGCAAGTCCGACCGGTGCTTGGAAGCCACGAAGGACGCCCCGTCGATACTGGAGTCGCTCTGCGACGGCTGCAGGACGCATTTCGAGGCCGTCGAGAAGGGGCTCGCCGCCGCGGGTGTCCCGTTTTCGAGGAATCCGAGGATGGTGCGCGGCCTTGATTACTACAGGCGGACGACGTTTGAATTCGTCATTCCCGGAATGGGGGCCCAGAACACCGTTGCCGCCGGCGGACGGTACGACGGGCTGGCGGAGGTTCTCGGCGGGAGTGAACGCATCCCCGCCATCGGCTTCGCCATCGGTGTCGAGCGGCTTCACATGCTCATCGAGGGAGGGAATGACGCGGCGCCGGAGGCCGAGGTGTTTCTCGTGACGTCCCACAAGCGGTTCCTCGACGAGGCGTTCCGCTGGAAGATGGATCTGATCGGGAAGGGTGTGCGCGCCGGGATGGACTACGAGGGGCGCAGCCTCAAGTCGCAGTTCAGGCGGGCGGACAGATCCGGAGCGAAGTACGCCGTCGTCTTCGGCGAGGCCGAGGACTCCCGGGGCTCCGTGGTCATCCGCGACATGACGGCCGCCAGCCAGGAGGAAGTGTCGAAGGACGAAGCGATGCGCAGGCTGACAGCCGGCGCGAACAAGGAGGCATGACGTTGGACGCGTTTCTTCCGGAACATAAACGGACTCTCTATTGCGGACAGGTGCGTCCGGAGCATGTAGGCACGGAAATCGTCATCTGCGGGTGGGTTCATCGCCGCAGGGACCACGGGGGGCTCGTGTTCGTCGATCTTCGCGACCGCGAGGGATTGGTCCAGGTGGTGTTCAACCCCGGGGAGTCGCAGGACGCGCACTCGCGGGCGGACGAACTGCGGGTCGAGTACGTCCTTTCCGTGAGGGGCACGGTGCGCAGACGGCCCAAGGGCACCGAGAACCCGAACCTGCCGACGGGGGAGGTCGAGGTTGTGGTTTCGAAAATGGCCATCCTCAACGAGTCCAAGCCGATCCCGTTCGCTCTAGAGGACGACACCGACGTCGCGGAGAGCGTCCGCCTGAAATACCGGTACCTTGATCTGCGGCGCCCGTCGATCCAGAAAGTCTTCAGGGCGCGTGCCGCGCTGGCGCGTTCCGTCCGCGAGTACTTCTACGAGAACGGCTTCATCGAGATCGAAACGCCCGTCCTGACGAAGAGCACCCCCGAAGGCGCGAGGGACTATCTGGTCCCGTCGCGCGTCAACGCGGGGATGTTCTACGCACTGCCGCAGTCGCCGCAGCTTTTCAAGCAGATCCTCATGATCGCGGGGTACGACCGTTACGCCCAGATAGTGAAGTGTTTCCGGGACGAGGACCTGCGCGCCGACCGCCAGCCGGAGTTCACGCAGATCGACATAGAGATGTCGTTCATCGACCGCGAGGACCTGTTCGTCATGATGGAAGGGCTGATGGCGAGGGCATTCAGGGACGTCCTCGGAATCGACGTTCCGCGGCCGTTCCACCGGTTGAGCTACAGGAAAGCGATGGACCGATTCGGCGTCGACAAGCCTGACACCCGTTTCGGGCTCGAAATCACGGATTACACGGACCTGCTGAAGGACACCGAGTTCCGCGTCTTCGCCGAAATAGCGGCCAAGGGCGGGGTGATCCGCGGCATAACCGCTCCGGGGCTCGGGGAGTCCAGCCGATCCGAGGTCGCGGCCCTCGAGGAGGTGGCGAAGATCGGGGGGGCCCGCGGATTGTCCACCTGGAAGGTCACTCCCCAGGGGCTCGTCTCCACGCTTGCGAAGTTCTACAAGGAGGAGAAGGTAAAGGCGCTGCTGGCTCGGAGCGGGGCGAAACCGGGGGACCTCATCCTGATGATCGCCGACGAGTTCCTCACCGCTTCCGATTCTCTGGGGCGGCTGCGGCTGCACCTGGGCGAGAAGCTTGGCTTGATCGACAAATCCCGGTTCGACTTCCTTTGGGTGGTCGATTTTCCTCTTCTTGAATGGGACAAGGAGGAGAAGCGCTGGGGGGCGATGCATCACCCGTTCACGGCTCCCCTGGACGAGGATCTCGCGCTCCTGGATTCCGATCCGGGCAAGACGCGCGCGAAGGCGTACGACATGGTGCTGAACGGTTCCGAAATCGGCGGGGGGAGCATCCGTATCCACCGACAGGACGTCCAGTCGAAAATGTTCCGGCTGCTGAACATCGGACCGGAAGAGGCGAAGGTCAAGTTCGGCTTCCTGCTGGAAGCGCTGGAATTCGGGGCCCCGCCGCACGGCGGAATAGCCTTCGGGCTGGACCGCCTTTCGATGATCCTTTCCGATGCGCGGTCGCTGCGGGACGTGATCGCCTTCCCCAAGACCCAGAAGGCGATCTGCCTCATGACAGACGCACCCTCGCCGGTGGACAATCGGCAGCTGCGGGAGCTCCACGTGAGGGTTACGACGCCCGAGAAGAAATGAAACGGGCGTCGTTTCCACAGGGGCCGGTTTTCCTTGACATCATGCGGTCCTTTGTATACTGTATGCTCGGTTTGGGGGGGGGAATCACCCCATTCCGCATGAAATCACCCCATAATATTTCTCCCGACGGAGGACGAAGTGCCGACACGAGCCTTTCCTCATGCAGGAAGGACGTGATAATCCGATGAGCAGGAAGAAGATATCGGTTGTCGGCGCCGGAAACGTCGGAGCCACCACCGCGCAGCGGCTTGCGGAAAAGGACTTCTGCGACGTTGTGCTGGTGGACATCCTGGAGGGGATGCCTCAAGGCAAGGCGCTGGACCTGATGCAGTCCGGACCGGTTTACGGATACGACAGCAAGGTCACCGGCACCAACGGGTACGAAGAGACGGCGGGGTCCGACATCATAATCATCACCTCGGGTCTCCCGCGCAAGCCCGGGATGAGCAGGGACGACCTGCTCAAGGTGAACGCCGGTATAGTGAAGGATGTCACCCTCAAGGCGATCGCCAAATCCCCCGGCGCGATGATCATAGTGGTGTCCAACCCGCTGGACGCGATGACCTATGTCGCCTACAAGCACAGCAAGTTCCCGGCGCATAAAGTGATGGGAATGGCGGGGATACTGGACTCCGCCCGGTTCCGGTGCTTCATCGCGATGGAGCTGGGCGTTTCGGTGCGGGACATCACCGCTTTCGTCCTCGGCGGCCACGGCGACACGATGGTCCCTTCCACGAAGTACACGACGGTGGCCGGAATCCCGGTGGAGGACCTTATTCCTAAACCAAAACTCGATGCGATCGTGGAGCGGACCCGGAAAGGCGGGGGGGAGATCGTAGCGCTCCTCAAGACCGGGTCGGCTTATTACGCTCCGTCGGCGGCCTCGGTGCAGATGTGCGAATCCATAATCCTCGACAAGAAGATGATCCTGCCGTGCGCCGTGCTCTCGCAGGGCAAATACGAAGGTTGCGACGGCCTTTTCGTGGGTCTCCCCGCCAAACTGGGGGAGGGCGGCGTGGAAGAAGTCGTGAAATTCAAGCTTTCCGCGGAGGAGTCCGCGGCGCTCAAGCAGTCCGCCGGCGCGGTGAAGGAGCTGTGCGAAGCGGTGGACCGGCTGGGTTTTTAGTTTCTGGTATAATGCGAAGAAGGATTGATCGAGACCTGCCGCGTTTTTCAGGAGTCGTCGGGCAACACCTAGGGCATCCAGTGACGGGCGACACCCATCCGGTCACACTTCATTCGGGAGGAGCCGAAGGGATATGAACATCCACGAGTATCAGGCAAAGTCGGTGCTGGCGAAGTACGGTGTGGCCGTTCCCAGGGGCAAGGTGGCAGACACGCCGGCCGAGGCGGAAGACATCGCCAAGGAGTTCGGAACGCCGGTGGTGGTCAAGGCGCAGATCCATGCGGGAGGCCGCGGCAAGGGCGGCGGCATCAAGCTCGCCAAGACCCACGACGAGGCGAGGGAGCACGCGAAGCAGATCATCGGGATGAACCTGGTGACCCACCAGACCGGCCCCCAGGGGAAAAAGGTGAAGAGGGTCCTGGTCGAACAGGCGAGCGCGATCAAGCGGGAGCTCTACCTCGGTATGGTGATCGACCGCGCGGTATCCCGGGTGGTAATGATGGCCTCCACCGAGGGCGGCATGGAGATCGAGACGGTCGCGGCCCGGACTCCCGAGAAGATCCTGAAGGAGCATTTCGACCCTGCCGTGGGGCTCATGTCTTACCAGGCCCGGAAGCTGGCCTTCGGCCTCAACATCCCCGCCGAGCTGACCGGCAAGACGGTGAAGTTCATGATGGCGCTCTACAACGCGTTCGTCGACACGGACTGCTCCCTGGC
>JAGVHM010000218.1 GCA_020056545.1 bacterium | reverse complement strand
TGAAACCCTTTGTCATGGCGGGTCACAGTCTCGGGGAGTATACCGCCCTGCATGCGGCCGGCGCTGTCGGCCTGTGCGATTGCCTTTCCGTTGTTCACCGGAGGGCGCACCTCCATCAGGAGGCCGTTCCCGTTGGCGAAGGCGCGATGGCGGCCATTCTCGGCCTCCCGCGGGAGGAAGTGGAGGCGTTGTGCCGTGAACGCGACGCTGAAGATCATGCCGTGGCCGTCTCCATCGAAAATGCCCCCGGCCAGATCGTCATCTCCGGGCACGCGGGGGCCGTCTCGGAGGTGATCGCGGCGGCGGGAGCCCAAGAGGGCGTCCGGGCGGTCCTTCTTCCGATCAGCGTCCCCTGCCACTGTCGCCTGCTGCGAGGGGCGGCCGAACGGTTCGCGACCGCTCTCGGAGAAATCGCGTTTGGGGATTGCGAGCCCCCCGTGATTCCCAACTGCGACCCCTTGCTCCTCCACTCGCGGGAACGGACGCAGGAGCTCCTCGTCCGCCAGATCACCTCCCCCGTCCGGTGGCGGGAGACGATCGCAAGGATGGCAGAGATGGGCGTCGACACCATCGTGGAGATCGGCCCTAAAAGGATCCTTTCCGGACTGATACGGCGGATCGACCGGCGGTTCCGTCTCCTCAACGTTGAAGACGAGGCGTCGCTGGAAATGACCGCGGCGGCGTTGAATAGTGATGTTCCCGAATAAAATTGTTGATATCGTGATTCCGGAGCGGGAGAATAAACCCATGCATGGGAAGAGGTATTCGGATCCCTGCCGCGGCAGGGGTTATTCTGTAAGGAGGGAGTTTTCATGACACTGGAAGAAAAAGTCATCGGCATTATCGTGGAGCAATTGGATGTTACACGGGAGGAGTGCGTTCCCGAGGCCTCGTTTATCGACGATCTGGGGGCCGACTCCCTCGACCTCGTCGAACTGATCATGGAGATGGAGGAAACCTTCGACATTCAGATCACCGACAACGAACTCCAGCAGATCCGCTCGATCAAGGATGTCCTGGATTACCTCCGGAACAAGGGCGTCGCATGGCATGAGTAGCGTCCGTCAGCCTGTGCCGTCCGCCGCAAAGGCTCCGTCGCCGGCCGGCGATCCGACGCGGCACAAAAAGGGGGAACTGTTGAAAAGAAGGGTCGTTATAACAGGCATGGGCGCCGTCACACCGCTCGGCAACACCGTCGCAGAGACCTGGGAAGGGATCTGCCGAGGAAGATCCGGCGTCGCGCCCATCACCCGCTTTGACTATACGGCCTTCGAGACGAAGATCGCCGGCGAGCTCAAGGGGTTCGACCCGCTCCGGTACGTAAACAAGAAAGAGCTGCGGCGTGTCGATGATTTCATCATATACGCCCTGGCCGCCGCCGAAATGGCCATGGCCGATGCCGGGCTGACCATCGAAGAGGAAGGGGCGGAACGGACCGGCGTAATCATCGGCTCCGCCATCGGTGGCCTGGCCACGATTGAGAAGGAAAAAGAGGCGATCTTCCTGGGGGGTCCCCGAAGGATGTCCACGTTTACCATCCCCGCCGTCCTGGCCAACCTCGCCGCCGGCCATGTCTCGATTCGATTCCGGGCGAAGGGGCCGATCAACTGCACCGTGACGGCCTGCGCTTCGGGAACCTGCGCCATCGGGGACGCCGCCCGGATCATCGCCGACGGCTATGCCGATGTCATGATCGCCGGAGGGGTGGACGCAGCGGTCACCCCGCTCTGCATCGCCGGATTCAATGCGATGCGGGCGCTCTCCCGGCGCAACGACGAACCCCAAAAGGCAAGCCGCCCTTTCGACCGCGACCGCGACGGCTTCGTGATCAGCGAGGGTTCAGGGGTCGTCATCCTCGAAGCCCTGCCGCATGCGCTGGAGCGGGGCGCCCGGATCCAGGGCGAACTCGCAGGCTACGGCGTCACAAGCGACGCCTTTCACATGGTCGCCCCGCCGCCGGGGCATGAGGGCGCCGCCCGCTGCATGAAGGCCGCCCTGCGTGATGCGGTAATGGACGCCGCGGAAATCGACTACATCAACGCCCACGGGACCTCCACGCCTCTGAACGACGCCTGCGAGACGGAGGCCATCAAGACGCTCTTCGGGGGACACGCGCAGCGGCTCGCCGTCAGTTCGACCAAATCGATGACGGGCCACATGCTCGGCGCGGCCGGAGCGGTGGAGGCGATCCTCTGCCTGAAGGCGATCGGCGAGGGGGTGCTCCCCCCGACGATCAACCTGGACCACCCGGACCCCGCCTGTGACCTGGACTACGTCCCCCATCAGGCGAGGAAGAAGGAGATCCGGACGGCGATGTCCAACACCTTCGGCTTCGGAGGGGTGAATGCCGTCCTGATCCTCCGGAAATTTGAGGGCTAAGAATGACGGCGGAGAAAATCATCATCGGCGCGGACCATGGGGGTTTTTCGCTGAAAGAGTCGCTTAAACCCTTCCTTGCGGAGATGGGGTTCGCCGTCACCGACGTCGGAACGGACAGCGATCGGGCCGCGGATTACCCCGATTTCGGCGCAAAGGCGGCTGGAGCGGTTTCCGCCGGCCTTTTCCAAAGAGGGATTCTAATCTGCGGTTCCGGCGTGGGGATGTCCATCGTCGCCAACCGCTTCCCCGGCGTCCGGGCCGCCCTCTGCCTCGACGAGGAGACGGCGCGCCTGAGCCGGATGCACAACGATGCCAACATTCTGGTTC
>JAGVHM010000040.1 GCA_020056545.1 bacterium | reverse complement strand
CGGCCGAGTCGTACCCGCGGTATTCGAGCTTCCCCAAGCCGTCGAGCAGGGCCTTGACGCACTGCTTCGGTCCGGTGTATCCGACGATGCCGCACATTACTTCGGCCCCTCCTTGGGAAGCTTCGGGATCTTAAGCCCCGCCTTCGTGAGTAGCTCCGGCTTCTTCCGGGTCACCCAGTCCGCGAGCACCTTCTGCTCCGCCCGCGACAGCGCGAGGGAATACGGGGGGACATCCTTGGTGATCGTCGCGCCCGCCCCTATCAGCGCGCCCTTGCCGATCGTGACGGGGGCCACGAACTGCGTGTCGCTCCCGACGAACACCCCGTCGCCGATGACCGTGGTGTGCTTGGCGATCCCATCGTAGTTGCAGGTTATCGTCCCCGCGCCGATGTTCACCTTCTTCCCCACCAGCGAGTCGCCGATATAGGCCAGGTGGTTCGCCTTGGACCCTTTCCCAATCCGGCTTTTTTTCACCTCCACGAAGTTTCCGATGTGCGCCCCCTCCCCGATGTCGGCCTCTGGGCGCAGGCGGGCGAACGGCCCGACGATAGCCCCTTTTCGTACGCGCGCTCCGGTCAGCACCGAGTACGGCAGCAGGCGCGCCCCGTCCTCCACCGAGCTGTTCTCGACCACGCATCCGGTCTGTATCGTGACTCCGCGACCGATCCGGGTCGTTCCCAACAGCGACACGTTCGGCTCGATCGTCGAATCGGCGCCGACGGAGACTTCCGCCTCGACGTACGCCCTGCCAGGATCGACGAACGTCACCCCTGAATCCATCAGCGCCCCGACTTTCGCCCGCAGCAGGATCGACGTGGCCTCCGCGAGCTCCCGGCGGGAATTGATCCCTCGCACCTCGTCGGGGTTTCCGGCCACCACCGGCACGACGACCTTCCCTTCCTGAAGCGCCTGGACGACGAGATCGGTGAGGTAGAACTCCCGCTGCGTGTTGACGTCGGTGAGGCGCGGGAGGTTCCGCGCCAAAAACTTACGGTCGAAGGCGTACGTGCCGGAGTTGACCTCCTGTATACGCCGGATCGAGGCGTCGCCGTCGCGTTCTTCCACGATCCGGGATACGGCGCCGTCGGGGGTGCGCACCACCCGGCCGTAGCCTGCGGGGTCGGGCAGGATCCCGGTCAGCACGGAGGCGGCCGCTTTTCCCTTTCGCCTCGCCGCGATCAGGGCCCGGAGGGTTCTCGGGCGCAGGAGAGGCGCGTCGCCGCACAGGATCACCACTTCCTTCGCCTTCGGGGATACCGCCGACAGGCCGGCGCGGGCCGCGTCCCCCGTCCCCAGCTGCCGCTCCTGAACCGCCACCCTGCCGCCGAACCGTTCCACCGTATTTTTCAGATGGTCCCTGCCGTGACCCAGGACGAAAACGATCTCGGAGATTCCAGCGGCCGCGGCCGTCGACGCCACGTGCCACAGTATCGGCCGACCGAGCACCGGATGGGCCACCTTGGGGAGGGCGGACTTCATCCGCTTCCCCATGCCTGCCGCGAGAACGATTGCGGATACCCCTTCCATCGACCGCCCCCCGTTCGGAATGTTAGAATGCCCTGTCCCGGCTTTCTACAAAGTGTACCGGTTTTTCACGGAGAATGGGAATGGGCAATGGCGAAGACCTGAAGGAGACGCTGGACCGGATCGAAGCGGACATCGCAGAGGTCAAGCGCCAGTACGACCTGTTTTTCCAGGGGGTCCGCCGGCAGGAGCCCACCGACACGCGCCGGGAGGTGGAGGAAAGCGTCCGCCGGATGGGGCAGCGCAAGATAAACAACTCCAACGACCAGTTCCGTTTCAACAACCTGCAGAGCCGTTTCTACTCCTTCTCCAACCTTTGGAACCGCACTACCCGGGAGCTGGAGGAGGGCCGGATGGTGCGCAACCCCTCCGGAATCCTGCTGCGGGTGGCCCCCTCCGTGCGAAGCCCCGTGGACCTGGCCCACCTGGAGCTGGTGCTCCGGGATCTTCTCGCGGCCCGAAAGGATTGCGGCCTTTCGGCCGAAGAGGGTGACATTTCGCTGGCTCGGGAAACGCTTCTCTCCAGGGCGCAGGAGATCGCCGGAAGGTACGGTAAAAGGAAAATTGAGTTCCGGGTCAGCGTCGAGGAAGGGAAACCGAAGGTAAAAGCCCTGGTCCGTTGATCCAGGAGGCCGGTTACTCCGCGGCGGCCATCCGGATGATCGCCCGCCGCAGCGCCGCGTGGGCCTTCAGGTAAGTATCCTCGTCCAGCGTAATTTCCTTCAGGGCGGCCTCGGCCCGGTCGTGGGCGCGGCGGGCGCGTTCGATGTCAATGTCCTCGGCCCTCTCCGCCACGTCGGCCATCACGACCACCCTCTCGGGCTCCACCTCGGCGAAGCCGCCGCCCAACGAGATCTTCTTCACCTCGTTCCCCTTGCGGTAGCGCAGGACCCCGATGGAGAGGATGGCGAGATAGTACTTGTGCTCCGGCAGGACGCCGAACTCCCCCTCGTAGCCGGGGGCGATCACCTCGTCCACGTCTTCCGACACGAGCATCCGCTCGGGGGTGACCAGTTCCAATTTGATCGTCGATGCCATCCGTTTCCTTCCCCGTGGCTCTCGCCGCGCGGCGTCAGACCACCGCCAGCAGCTTCTTGCCCTTCTCGATCGCTTCCTCGATCGTGCCGACCATGTAGAACGCCTGCTCGGGAAGCTCGTCGTGCTTCCCGTCCACGATCTCCTTGAACGACCGGATCGTGTCCTCGAGCCGCACGTACTTTCCGGGGATCCCGGTGAACTGCTCGGCGACGAAGAACGGCTGCGACAGGAACCGCTGTATCTTTCGGGCCCTGGTGACCAGGATCTTGTCGTCCTCGGATAGCTCGTCCATCCCCAGGATGGCGATTATGTCCTGGAGGTCCTTGTACCGCTGCAGGACTTTCTGCACGGCGCGGGCGACCTGGTAATGGTCCTCGCCCAGCACCAGGGGAGACAGGATCCGCGACGTCGAGTCGAGCGGGTCGACGGCGGGGTAGATCCCCAGCTCCGCTATCTGGCGTGAAAGAACGGTCGTGGCGTCCAGGTGCGCGAAAGTCGTCGCCGGG
Source organism: bacterium (assembly GCA_020056545.1). Taxonomy (GTDB): domain Bacteria; phylum Desulfobacterota; class Deferrimicrobia; order Deferrimicrobiales; family Deferrimicrobiaceae; genus JAENIX01. The sequence goes on along the minus strand of JAGVHM010000040.1, from coordinate 5,225 downwards.
GCGGGGTCGGTAAGGTCGTCCGCCGGGACGTAGATAGCCTGGACCGAGGTGATCGAGCCGCGCTTGGTCGAGGTGATCCGTTCCTGGAGCTCGCCCAGGTCGGTGGCCAGCGTGGGCTGGTAGCCGACCGCCGAGGGGATGCGCCCCAAAAGCGCCGAAACTTCGGAGCCGGCCTGCGTGAACCGGAATATGTTGTCGATGAACAGGAGCACGTCCTGCCCTTCCTCGTCGCGGAAATACTCCGCCGCGGTGAGCGCCGAAAGCCCGACCCGCGCGCGAGCGCCGGGCGGCTCGTTCATCTGGCCGTACACCAGGCACGCCTTATCGAGGACCTTGGACTCCTTCATCTCGAGCCACAGGTCGTTCCCCTCGCGGGTCCGCTCTCCGACGCCCCCGAACACCGAGTAGCCGCCGTGCTCGATGGCGATGTTGTGGATGAGCTCCATGATGACGACGGTCTTGCCGACGCCCGCGCCGCCGAACAGCCCTGTCTTTCCGCCCTTGGAATAGGGGGCCAAAAGGTCGACGACCTTGATCCCCGTCTCCAGGATCTCCACCTTGGTGGACTGCTCTTCGAAGGAAGGGGCGTGCCGATGGATCGGGTACCGCTTCTTCGCCAGGATCTCGCCCATTTCGTCGACCGGCTCGCCGATCACGTTCATGATGCGGCCCAGCGTCTCGGGGCCGACCGGGACCGTGATGGGGCCGCCCGTGTCGATCGCGTCCATCCCGCGGACCAGGCCGTCGGTGGAGTCCATCGCGACGCAGCGGACGACGTTGTCGCCCAGGTGCTGCGCGACCTCGACGGTGAGGTTCCCTTCCTTGTCGCTGATGCTCGGGTTGGTGATCTTGATGGCGTTGTAGAGCGCCGGGAGCCGGCCGGGCTCGTACCGCACGTCGACCACCGGCCCGATCACCTGGACGATTTTTCCGCTGTTCATGGTCTCCCTCTTCCTCCTTCGCCTGGCCTTTAAGAAATTTCTATCCCTTGAGCGCTTCTGCTCCGCCGATGATCTCCATCAGCTCCTTCGTGATGGTGGCCTGCCGCGCGCGGTTCATCTGGAGCGTGAGCCTTGCGATCATGTCCACCGCGTTGTTGGTCGCCGAGTCCATCGCGGACATCCTGGCCCCGTGCTCTCCCGCCACCGATTCCAGGAGCACGCGGAAGATCTGCGTCTCGACGTATTTCGGAAGCAGCGTGGCGAGAATCTCCTTCTGCGAGGGCTCGTACAGGAAGTCGACGCCCGACACCGCGCCTCCGCCCCCCCCCTGATCGAGGGAGATCGGGAACAGCCTTTCGAACCGGACGACCTGCGAGATTGCCGACCGGAACTCGTTGAACACCACCTGGACTTCGTCGAAGTCGCCCGCGAGGAAGCCCCCAACGAGATTCTCCGAAAGCGTCGCGGCGTGGGCATAGGAAAGCGACCCGAGGACGTTCAGGTACTCCTTCCGCAGGGAAATGCCGCGCCTTCGGAGGAATTCCCGCGCCTTGCGCCCCACCACGAAGACAGCGATCTCCTCGTACTTCTCCCGGTTCGCCGCGAGGAATCGGTACGTCGCTCGCAGCAGGTTCGAATTGAACCCTCCGCACAATCCGCGGTCCGTGGTGACGACGAGGAGCGCCAGCTTTTTCGTCTCCCGCGCCGCCAGGAGCGGATGCGCATCCTCTCCCACCCGGGCGGCCAGCGCCTGCACGACCTCGCGCATCTTCCTTGCGTAAGGCCTCGCGGCGATGATCGCGTCCTGCGCGCGCTTGAGCTTCGCCGCCGACACCATCTTCATCGCCTTGGTGATCTGCTGCGTGCTCTTGACGCTTCCGACCCGCTTGCGGATCGCGCGTAGGTTCGCCATCGTTTCCCCGTCGCTCCTTCGGCCTTATGCCCCGTTATTCCTTGAAAACGCCCTTGAACTCCTCGAGGGCGGCGTTGAGCTCTCCCTTGACGTTGTCGTCGATCGTCTTCTTCTCCCGCAGCAGGGCAAGGACGTCGCCGCGCTTGTCCTTCATGAAGGCCGTAAGCTCGATCTCGTAGCGCCCCAGCGAGGAAATCCCGTACCCGTCGGTGAAGCCGTTCGTTGCCGCGAAGAGCGTCACCACCTGCACCTCGACGGGCTGCGGCCGGTACTGGTCCTGCTTGAGCATCTCCACCAGGCGGGCGCCGCGGGCCAGCTGCATCTGCGTCGACTTGTCGAGGTCGGAGCCGAACTGGGCGAATGCGGCCATTTCGCGGTACTGGGCCAGCTCGAGACGGAGGCGCCCGGCCACCTGCTTCATCGCCTTGATCTGCGCGTTGCCGCCAACGCGGGAGACCGACAGCCCGACGTTGACCGCGGGGCGGACGCCGGCGTAGAACAGGTCGGCCTCGAGGTAGATCTGGCCGTCCGTGATGGAGATGACGTTCGTCGGGATATACGCGGAGACGTCCCCGGCCTGCGTCTCGATGATGGGAAGCGCCGTCAGCGATCCGCCTCCCGCGGCGTCGGATAGTTTCGCCGCACGCTCGAGCAGCCGGGAGTGCAGGTAGAAGACGTCGCCCGGGTACGCCTCGCGTCCCGGCGGTCGTCTCAACAGGAGCGAGAGCTGCCGGTACGCGACCGCGTGCTTGGAGAGGTCGTCGTAGACGCACAGGGCGTGGCGTCCGCTGTCACGGTAGAACTCGCCGATCGTGCATCCCGTGTACGGGGCGATGAAGTTGATGGGGGCGGACTCGGAGGCGGTCGCCGCCACGATGATCGTGTAGTCCATCGCTCCGTACTCGCGGAGCTTCTCCACCACCTGCGCCACCGTCGAGCGCTTCTGCCCGATCGCCACGTAGACGCAGATGACGTTCTGCCCTTTCTGGTTGATGATCGTGTCGAGTGCGACGGCCGTCTTGCCGGTCTGGCGATCGCCGATGATGAGCTCGCGCTGCCCTCGCCCGATCGGGATCATGCCGTCGATGGCTTTAAGGCCCGTCTGCAGCGGTTCCTTCACCGGTTGCCGCTTGACGATGCCGGGCGCCTTGATCTCGATGAGCCGATAGTCCTTGGTATCGATGGGGCCCTTGCCGTCGAGAGGTTGCCCCAGGGGGTTCACGACGCGCCCGATCAAGGCGTCCCCGCAGGGCACGGACACGATGCGGCCGGTCCGGCGGGCGACGTCGCCTTCCTTGATGAGGCTGTCGTCGCCCAGCAGCGCGACGCCGACGTTGTCCTCCTCCAGGTTCAGGACCATGCCGCGGACGTCCCCGGGAAGCTCGAGCAGCTCTCCGGCCATCGCCTTTTCCAGCCCGTGGATGCGGGCGATGCCGTCGCCGACGGAGAGAACAATGCCGGTCTCTGCGACATCGATCCGCTTTTCGTACCCCTTGATCTGGCTCTTGAGAATTTCCGTGATTTCTGACGCGCGAATGCTCATGGCGTCTGGCTCACCCCTTCCGTAAATTTTCCCGGATCCGGGACAACTGCGTGCGAACGCTACCGTCGTATATCGTGGAGCCCACCTTTACCACCATCCCGCCCAGGACCGCGGGATCAAGCGTCTCCTCCAGTTCGATCCTCTTCCCCGTCTGCCTCTCCAGGACGTTCTTCAGGAAGTCCCGCTGCGTCCCCGGCAAGGGCACCGCGGAGACGACCTCGACCCGCTCGATCCCCTCCAGCTCCTCCACCAGGCGGCGCAGCTCGGAAAGGATCTGCGTGAACGCGTTCATCCGGCCTTTATCGATCAGCAGTCGCAGGAAGTTAGACGTGACGGGAAGGAAGTCTTCTCCCGATACGGTTGCATCGAGGACGGCCATCTTGTCCCGGCTGTTGATATGCGAAGCCTCCAGGGCCTCGCGCAGGGCCGGGACCTCGGAGAGGAGAAGGGCGAATCTGTCCGTTTCGGCGAGGACACGGCGGACCTGTCGTTCCTCCTGCCCGATGCCGAGCAGCGCGCGGGCGTACCTCCTTGCCAGGCCGCCCCCGATCACCGCACGACCTCGCCGATCTTCTCGATGTTTTCCCTCACGAGCCTCTCCCGGTCCTCAGGCGTCATCGTCTTCCGCACAATCTCTTCAGCCGCACTGGTGGCGAGCGCGGCGGCCTCCCGGCGCAATTCCAGGCGGGCCTTCTTCACTTCCTGGTCCGCGGCGACCTGGGTCTGGATCCGGATCCGCTCGATCTCCGCCTGCGCGGCATCGCGGAAGCGGTGGGCCTCCTCCTTCGCCTCCGCATCCATCTTCCGGTTCATGCCGGCGACCTCGTCGGAAAGCCTGGCCATCCGCGTCTCGATGGCGGAAAGCTTCGCCGCGGCCTCTTCCCGGGCACGCGCGGCATCGTCGATCGACTTCCGCAGCATCTCGCTTCTCTCCTTCAGGAAGGAGGAGAGGGGTTTCCTCAAGAAATATACGAGCGCCCCGGTGAGGATGGCGAAGTTGACCGTCTGCTTGAGGATGTCCCCCCAGGGGATCCCCGCGGGCTGGCCGGCGGCGCCTTCGGATGCGACGGCCGCCGAGGCGGCGGCAGCGAACACCAGGAAAGCGGCGGAGAGGAACGGCTTCACGCCACGGGCCTCCCCAGCACCTTGACGGCGATCTCGACCGCGAGGCGGGGCACTTCGATGCGCAGTGCGCCAGCCGTTTCTTCCTTCTCGGCGGCTATCCGCGCCTTCATCTCCTCGACCCGCCGATTGCTCTCTTCGACCGCCTCTTCGATCCGCTTCCGCTCGGCCCGCCCGGACTCCTCCATCTTCCTTCGCTTTCCCGCCAGTGACTCTGCGGCCGCCTTGCGCAGGGAATCCTCATACTCCGCCGTCTTGGCTTCCGCCTCGGCCAGAAGCACCCTGGACTCCTCCACTGGCCGCGTCGTGCGCCGCTCGCGCTCCTGGAAGGTGGAAAGAATCGGCCGGATCAGCGTCATGGAAAGAAGGAACACGAGGACCAGCACGAGGGCCATCTGGATAAAAGCCAGCTGGCTTATCTCAAGCGTCTGGAAAATCTTCCCTACGAGCTCTACGATCGCATTCATGAATCCCGTTCCCCCGGGGTTCCCAAACAGGCAAGTGGTCGGCTGGATAAAAGTGAAACGGGAAATTGGTATCACGCAGGGGAAGGCGTGTCAAGAGTCAAAACCGAATCAAAACAGGGACGGTCCTGAGAACCTAAGAACAGGGACGTTCCTAAGAACTCGCAATCGGGATGGTCCAGTTTTTATTAAACGGGGCCATCCAACGAAGACCGTCCCGGTTTTATCCCCGAGTTCTTAGG
>JAGVHM010000043.1 GCA_020056545.1 bacterium | reverse complement strand
CAACCACACGGCGACGACGAAAGGCGGCGCGGGAGCAGCCTGCACCGCATGCCACCCCGGCCATTACGGTGGGGTGGTCGTCCCTCTTCCCTCGTCCTCCTGGACCGACCCGGCGGGGAAGATGTCGGGCCAGAACATGCGGACCCGGCTGGGGATAAGCTACGGCACCGGGGGGATCCATCTCGGCGGGACGTCGACCACCGGTTCCACCGAAGCAGACATCTGCTGGAGCTGCCACGGGGCCGACGCCGACATGAACGAGTGGGGGTATAACAGTTACACGTCTTCCGGATCCTCGATCACCCAGCCCACGCTGGCGATCCAGTTCGTGGACAACCTCGGGACGACGGGTACGAGCTTCAACTACGGATGGCTGTACACCAGCGGCGCGTTCTCGGCCATGACGGGCGACTGGACGAACAACGATTCCGGCGGGGCGTTCCGCCGGGACGGCTACCAGCACGACCCGACCAGGCTCTCCAGGCAGATCTTCTCGGTCCACAGCGCCAACGTCGCCGAAACGACCGACAGCCGCGCGCGGGTCTCGAGCGTGGCCAAGGTGCCCTCCGGGGGGACGGTCACGAGGGGAACGGGGGCCAACCTCGAGAAGAAGAGCGAGATCCGCTGCTCGTACTGCCACGACGTCCACAACCTGAACCGGGCGGTCAATCCCTTCGGAGCCGGGAACGACAACGCATCCGGCAGGCCGTTTTTGCGAGGGAGCTGGATGGGGAACCCGTATCCGCCCGACATGCCCCCGCTCTCCGGTTACTCGTACCCAACGGGTACAGGCAGCGGCGCCTCCGGGCCGACGAACTGGGGGAACCGCTTCGTCTCGTACCAGGGGACTGGTGCGGGCGCCACGCCGTTCACGGCCGCGACGCCGCGCCTGTACGCCTACGTGCCGGGAGGAGGCGCTACCGGGACCGAAGCGAGGAAGATGAAGGGGGGGTTCTTCATCGACAACAACAGCGGTAACCCGAACGTGGGGAGGAATTCGCAGTCGACGTACGGCATCTGCGCCCTTTGCCACGGGACTGACATAAACGGGATGGACTATTACACGAACTCCTCCCTCGAGCTGTGGCTCGGCGGGAACGGGCACAGCAACTCGGTGCTCGGCGGGACGGGAAGCGTCAAGCGGGAGCTGTTCGACGCGGACCGGAACGCCTCGGGCGGGGGGATATTGGGCCAGCAGATGGAACAGCAGGACGGCGTAAACGTCAATCAATGGGGGAAGCCGCTGAACAACGGCGACGCGCCGTGGTTCAGCCTGTACGGCGGCCCGCAGCCCTGCGACGGAAACGGCGCCGACTGCCCTCAGCGGAACAGCGGGTGGTACGGCGGGACCGCCGGCAGCACGACGAGAGGCGGGAACTACGCATCCTGGTACGGCGGCACGACGCCGATGACGAACGCCCACCTGTTCACCTGCTCGAAGTGCCACAGCCCGCACGCCACGCAGCTCCCGGCGCTTCTCGTCACGAACTGCCTCGACAAGGCGTTCTCGAACTGGAGCGCGAACAGCGGGGACGTGGGCCCCAACGCCCCGGGGATATATCAGAACCCGCCGAACAACTGCCACCGAAAGACATCGACCAGCACCGGGTGGAACCGGCTGGCGCCGGGGCAGTGACGCCGCCGGCAAGGATGGGAACAATGGATATTCACGGGAACGCGGCAGGGCGCAAGGCCGGGAAGGGGAAGGCAGGGCGGCTGCTTCTCCTCGCCGGGGCGATGCTCTGCGTCCTGGCCGGGGCCGCGGCGGCGGTCGAATCGTTCCGCGAGGGGTTCGAGCGGCTTCCACCCGGCTCAGAGCAGGGGTGGGCGGAGGGGAGGGACGGCAGGGGGTGGTCCCACGCCTCCCCGGATGCGGTCGCGAACGACAACCTTTTCGTGGACCGTCCGCTGGCGCCCGGGAACCCGGCGACGGGAGCCATATCCTTCGACCTGAAGAGACTGCCCGGGGGAGACCCGGGAAGCGCGCAGTCGGTCTTCACGATCCTGGACACCTCCGGCCGGAACCTGATGCTCGTGCAGCTCGTATGGGCGTCCCCACAGAACGGCGGCCACCCGGTCTTCCGGCTCCGGGGCGACTACTACAACCGGTACGGGATGGGACTCTGGAACGATCATATCCCTCTCGACAACGTTGTGGAGCCGGGAAGGTGGATCCACGTCGATATGACGTGGAACGACGCGGAGAAGCGCTACGGGTTCTACGTGGACGGCAGGCCGGTCGACGCAAGCCCCCGCCACTGGGAGCCGAATGAGAAGAAGTTAGTTCCGGGCGAAATCCGCCATAGGCACAACGAGAATTACGGGAAGATCGGCGACAGGTTCCGGTTCGAGAGCCGTCCCTTCGGACACATGCTGTCGCAGGCGGCGGCGATCCGGCTGGGGTTCAACCGGCCGGGGGGGAAGAAAGTGACATCCCGGCTGGACGGCTCCGTCATGGACAATTTCCTCATCGTGACGGGCGAAGACCTGGAAAAGCCCGCGCCGCCAGGCCCCGCCGTGGACAACCTGGCTGCGCGTTACACGGGGAAAGGGGTGCTTTTGTCCTGGCCGGCCCCCCGCTCCCACGGGATCGACCAGGGATTCAACGTATACAGGTTGAAGGAAGGGGATCCTCCCGAAAAAACCGAGCTGGCGTCGCCTACGCCCGCTCGCGACCTCTCGTTCCTCGACCAGGCGCCCAAGGCGAAGGGGCGTTACCGCTACAGGGTCGTCCCGGTGGCGGCGGGGAAGGAGTGGCCTTCCGCCGCGGAGGCCTCGGTCGAAGTGAAGGTGTCGATCATCTCGTCGGTGGTCGACGACACCTTCAAGGCCGCCGGGATCTCCGGGAAGTTGGTGGCCGCTGACAGGATCACCGCGACCCTCGTGGCGGAGCCGGGGGGGAAGGCATCGTTCGACATGGGTAAGGTCACGGGGATTCCCATGGAGGAGATCCCTGCGAACCCGGGCGGACCCGGAATCCCGACTGTGGACAACGGGACATACCGAGGAACCTATGCGATCAGGCCAGGGGACGACTACGAAAACGGTCAGATCTTGGGGCACTTCGTTTCGTCGGACAACGTGGCGGCGGACAACGTGATGTCCGCATCCAAGTGGACGATCGACACGCAGCCGCGTGTGGTTTTCTCCATAGACAGGACGGACCTGCCCGCCGACTCGACGAGCAAGGCGAGGGTGGGACTTGCGGTCAAGGACGCCAACGGGATCGTGCTGAAGGGGAGGCGATTCAAGCTGACGCTCGCGACGACCGACGAGTACACGGGCCTGGTGGGGGCCGGGGACTTCAACAAGGAGGTGGGTGCGACAGTCGAAGCGCGCTGGCAGGGCCAGACGGACGCATGGGGGACGGTGGAGTTCGACTACCGGTCCGGGTTCGCGGCCAAGACGGTGATACTGACCGCGAAGGATCTGGAATCGGGCGGTGTTGCGGTCGATTACATCACCTCCTACAAGGAGGCCTCGATCGACATCATGCTGACCCCGCCGAGAAGCCTTGCCGCCACGCGCCGCGGGCTACAGTACATCATGAAGATCGAGGCGACCCGCACGGTCCTCACCGCCGACGGGCAGAGCAGGTCGGTGATCCGGGCGACGGTTACGGACCCGACCGGGAAACCGGTCGCCGGGGACAACGTGGTATTTACCCTGTCGAGCCCGAACGGGTCGATCCGGACGATCGAGGGAGTCACGAACGCTACCGGGACGGCGACGGCCGAGTACATTGCGGGAAAGAAGATAGGCATAGTCGTCGTCACGGCGACCGATATCCTGAGGAGCGTCTCCGCCAGCATAAGCATCGTCCTGCTGTCCGACGCTCCGGCGAAGATCATTCTCAGGGTGCGGCCCGACAGCCTGCCGGCCGACGGATTCAGCCGGGCGGACATCGGCGTGAAGGTTACGGATATAAACGACAACCCGAACGACAATACGAAAGTGGAATTCCGCGTCGCGGCCGGGACGGGCAAGCTGGATTCACTGGAGCGTGTGACAGACAGATCAGGCGACGCGGCGAACCGGTTCACGGCGGGGACGACGCCCGGGACGGTGACCATCGCCGCGACCGTGCGCTCGAAGGTCCCCACGTCGGCCGAGCTGGCAAAGGCGCAGAACGTCCTGTTCGTTCCCTATTCGGATAAAGGGGAAGAGATCCGGGTAGCCAGATGGCTGAAGAGAAAAGGTGAAACCGCATTGAAGGGCGAGCCCATCGTCGAGTACACGATCGGACGCGGCGATGCGATATATACGCTCAACGCGCCATACGACTGCCGCATCGACTTCCAGCACGTGGAATACTGGGATTACGCGCAGACCGGCGATACGCTGGCGCAGATCACCCCGGTAGTCATACCGGGATCCCCCAACACGCCTCCATCTATGGTCACGCCGAGCCTTTCCCCGAGGAGGAGGTAACGGCCGGCACGAGGGGCGGATAAGGCATCCAGGGAATCAGGCTGTGGTTCTGCGAATCTGCTGTTTTATTTAACTTCGTCTTGCTTATAATACCCGCAGGGTGTCCGCGGTGCGCTCTGGCGACGCACCTATCGACAGAGGGGTGGCATGACAGGACGTAATTCCTGGCGTCTATGCATAGGTCTGCTCGCCATCCTGTTTGCTTTCCGGGCGGAAGCCCTTCCCCCTCAACGCCCCGGCCTGGTGGACCCGTTCACGCTGCGGTACCGCACCACGGGACAGCAAATCCCCGTATTTCCGAAAGAACTGCTGGAGGGTCGGACCTCACCCCAAAGGGGTAAGCTCCCCCTCGCCGCCGGTTTCGCCGGAGCGAAAAAAGCCGGTGTCCGGCCCCGCGCCATCCCGCCGCCCGCCGCCGGCACGCTCCAGCCCCTGATCGTCCTTCTCGACTTCGCGGACAAGCCGCACAATAGCGTCGATCATCCTGCCTCGGCGTACACCCCCCTATTTTTCGGAAGCGGGCCGAGCGATTTAAGCGTCGCCAACTACTGGAAGGAATCGTCCTACGGGACGTTCACTCTCACAGGCACATCGGCTGACATCTTCGGTTGGATCCGGCCGGTGGCATCCTCACCCGGGCCGGGGGAGTTCAGCTCGACGGTCACCTCATACGCCCAGATCACCGACCCGCTCACCGGCGTCAACCTGACGAACCTTCGAACGCTGGTCGCCGACATCGTCGCATATCTGGACGGTGCGCCGAACAACCTGGATTTCACACCGTACGCTGACCCCGCCACGGGGATCGTAAAATCCTTGATCCTGGTCCACGCAGGGACAGGCCAGGAAGATACCGGGAACACCGCGGACCTGTACTCCCACAGCGCATCCCTGCCATCGCCGTCCGGGACCAACGACACGGACATCAACGGTCACCAGGTCACGGTGGCCGACTACTGCATCGTCCCGGAGGAACTGAGCTTCGATCCGGCGACCGGCCTGTCTTCGCCCGTGCTCATCGGCCCCGGCGTGATCGTCCACGAGATGGGCCACCTGTTCGGGCTTCCGGATCTCTACCCGACGTCCCAAACGGTCGGTCTGACGGGCAACTCATTTTCGGGCGTCGGAGTGTTCGACCTGATGGGATACGGAATGTGGGGGAGCAACCAGCGCGCTCGCCCCGATGTTCCCGCGCACCTGTCCGCGTGGTCCAAGTCGGAGCTTGGATGGATCGTCCCGACGGTCCTGTCGGCGACGTCATCGAGGACGCTCCTGCCGGCGGAGTCATCGGCGTCGGCCTACAAGGTATATCCCAACGGCCCGGGCGACGAATCGCAGTATTTCCTTCTCGAACTGCGGGGCAAGGACAGCGCGGGGCTCTTCGACCGGTACCTGCCCGGGAACGGGGTGCTGATCTGGCGCGTGGACGCCGAGCAGATGGCCGGCCGCCTGGGAGCCAACACCGTGAACAACGACTCCGCATTCCCGGCCCTGTCCGTGCAGGAAGCGGACCTAACCGGCGCAAGCCCCACGCCCCACATGCGGCAGCCGTTTTCCATCGGCGACGCCGCCTTCGGCGTCGCCGGGGATTTCTTCCCAAATTCCGGCCAGGTCTTCTCCCGGCTCCTGCCGGTGGACGGCCAGAACCTCACCAATTCGTCCCCGACGGTCAACACCTCGTCCGCGGGCCACCGATTCGACGCCGGCTTCTACGTCACGATAAGGAATTTCATCGTCAGCATCGTCACGAATATCGTGAACGCCGTCTTCGACCTTGCCGTCGAGCTTCCCTACTGGAAGGTCTACAGTTCCACCGACCCGCAGCCGACCCTGAACAGCAACAAGGTTCTCTCCTACGGTTTCGACGGGTCCAACCGGACCTGGGTGGGGACCGCGGACGAATATATCTGGATCTTCGGTTTGACCACATGGACCCGGATCAATTCGGCCCTCCTCCGGTCGCCGCGTATCCAGGCCATGGCGTACGAGCCCTCCACCGGTTCCATGTGGGTGGGTACCGATCTGTCCATAGCGAAGGTCCGGCTCGACCAGGTCCGCAGCGACGAAGTCTTCCCCGTGCTCCCTTCCACGATCAACGTGAAGGGTATCAGGATTGCGCGAGACCTGACGAAATGGATCGGGGGGGGGCGCCAGCTGGCTATCGTCACCGATGTAGGCAATAACCTGCCGAGCGACCTCGCATACACCGACCTGACCTTCAAGTTTAATAGGGATATTGGTCTCAATAACCTTCTGCCGGGCGAGCAGATCACGTGCATTGAGCTGGACAGCGTTTTTTCCTCCGACCGGGCCATGGACCTCCTGTACATCGGGACCTCCTCCGGGAACATCTACAGGAATTTCCGCGAGTCTGACAGTGCCGTCTTAAGCCTCTACAACCTGACTCTTCTCGAGTTCCGGAAAATGACCGGGCTGTCGACGGTGCTCAACCCGCCGGCTGCGATCAACTCGATTGGGATCGACAGGAGCGGCCTGCTGTGGGTCGCCACCGACAAGGGAGTCTTCGCATTCGACCGCGGGGACCCGTCGTCTTCCGACCCGGACGTCCGCGCCGACCGGTTCAACCCCTTCGACCTGGCCGGGGACAACACGCTGACGTCGCTCGTCTACTTTCCTCCGGGTTTCACCGGAGGCGGCAGCACGCCCGTCGAACCGCGTGGCGTCGCGTTCCAGGATACCGGGCAGACGCGCAACGTCGCCTGGGTGGCTTACGGTGACAACAGCACAGGGACTCTGGGGATCGGAGGCGCGGAGCGGATCGACCCCAACGCCCTGCTGAACGCGAATATCCCCAAGGACAACGCCGCGGGGATCAACGCCGTTGACCTGGTGCGGATCGGACACGCGACGATGAAGTTCGAGAAGGACACGGTCGATCCGAAAAACGGCCCCGCGGTCAACGACCTGATAGGGGTGGGTGGAGACGGCTCTTCCAATATCTGGTTCGCCACGAAGAATACCGGCGCCGTCCGGTTCGGTTCGGGCGCCTCGCTGTCCCTCGACAGGACGACATACATCAACGAGACCACGGTGGCGAACGTGGCGCTGGTCGACGAGAACTCCTCGGCGGCGACCCTTGTCGTGCAGGTCACCGGCACGTCGGACGGGGGCGGATTCGCGCTGACGCTAACGAAGGGGACGGACAACGTCTACCGCGGCAGGTTCGGCTTCTCTCTCACGGCTACGGACAGCGCGAGAAATCCGAAGGTCATCCTGATCAAGAGCCTGGACACTGTGACGGTCACCTACCGTGACACGAATCCACCGTCCACGAAATCCGCCTCCGCCACATGGAAAAAAGAGGCCCCGTTCCACGACAGCCTGCTCATCGAGGGATGCTTCATCGCGACGGCGGCCCACGGATCCGCGATGGATCCGGATGTGATGACTCTTCGCCGGTTCCGGGATAACTGGCTTATCAAGAACCCCGGGGGCAGGGCATTTACATCGATTTATTACCGGTTGAGCCCGCCCCTTGCGGAATGGATAGGCAGGCGGCCCGCCCTGCGCGTTGCCGCGAGGTGTTTCCTCGTGCCGGCGGTCCTTCTGGCGGAAGTGGCTCTGGACACAGTGCCTGCCGAAAAAATCGCCTCGTTGTGCATCGTCTTGTTCCTTCCGGGACTCCTCGTCTTTTTTTCACGGAATATCACCGGGCGGGCCCGCATCCGGTGACCCGCGCACCCGGATATCTATTTATTGCAGCGATCGCGTTATTATTCATTTTTAAAGGTTCCGCATGGGGAGCGGGATTGATCAGCGGAAGCTACGATTTCACCCTGGACGAAACCACCGACAAGACGGCAACCGGAACGACGAAGGCCGAGCGGACGAAAAACACGCTGGATTTGAGATACAAGGGGTTTCTCTCCCCGGTCATACAGAACGAACTCACCTTCAAGGTGGAACAGTTCCACGATTCGACCGGACCGGACACTATAAAGACATTCCCCGGGATATTCCTCGGCTACAAGGGGTCCTACTGGAACGCCGGGGCAAGAAGGACGATCGAGGATTCGAACGAGCCGGGGAGGGAGGCCTCCATAGCAGACAGCTACTTCGTGGAGTTATTCCTGACGCCCCCGAGGAGGCTTCCGGATTTCAAGGGGAAATACACCCTGGAAACGAATTTCCAGTCCGGCACCACCGATACGCAGAAGATGGGGTGGAACCTGTCGTCCAACTACCGGCCGTATGACTGGCTCGACCTGAAGGGGGAATACACCCGGAACACCATGGAAGACCGGCTGCGGCCCGACTCCGACACGGAAGATGAAAGAATCAGCGGAACGGGAGGGATACGTCACTTCATCTCCGACAAGATCAAACTTGATGTACAGTACAGGGTGGAGAAGAATACCGGGGCGACCCTCCTTTCCGCGGGAGGGGCGAAAAACCAGAAGTCGGATCGGACCCAGACCGTAAAGAACCTGATTTCGTTCCGCCCGTTCCGGGATACGAGCGTCGACGCGTCCTATGACGGCGAGTTCAAGGAAAATTACGTGAGCGGGGAGCGCAACCAGGCCAACAATTTCAAGGTCGTCGCCAGCCAGAAGATCGGCGTTCCCTACGACCTACGGGCGGATTTCGGCAGGAACATAGCTGAGACGCAGCAAACCGCGGATGACAACAAGAAGACGGAAGACACGTACAATCTGGATTTCAAGGCGAAATATACCAAAATGCTGGATTTTGCCGTGAAATACATGAAGAAGGACGCCCACGAGGATCACATTATCGATCCGACGAAAACCACGTCGTCGGGGAACGATGAGTTGACCGCCTCCTGGGTGGCGCTTATTCTCCCGACGTTGAATGCGTCGGTTTCCTACGCGAGGAACAATGCCTTCACAAAGGGGGCCAAGACCTCCATCGACACGCGGTATAACCTGAAAGGAAACATAGCCCTGAAGGACATCAACCTGACGATCGATCCTTCCTACGAAATCGCCAGGAAAGACGACCTGGTGGCGATCGTAAAGAGCGAAACGAGAGACCTGCGCGTCGTGTTCGCCTACAAGCCGTTCGAAACATCGAACATCAACTCCCTCCTGTCGCATACGTACGCCCGGAAAGTCGACACCCTGGTGAACAACATCAACCGGACGGACAGCACCTCGGCGAACATCACGTGGAAGGATCCGCTCCCGGGT
>JAGVHM010000112.1 GCA_020056545.1 bacterium | reverse complement strand
CGTGGACCCGCTCCGTGGAACGCGCCTGCACGACGTTCGGGAGACGGTCATCTTCCCGGCCAGCCATTATGTCACTCCGGCGGACCATCTGGAGCGGGCGGTCTCGGGGATCGAAACGGAGCTTGCGGAGCGCCTTGTGTTCCTTTCCGCGGCGGGGAAGATACTGGAGGCCGAGCGCTTGAAGCAGCGGACGACCTACGACCTCGAGATGATCAGGCAGATGGGGTTCTGCAGCGGGATCGAAAACTACTCCCGCCACCTCGATGGCAGGAAGCCCGGCCAGCCTCCGCACACGCTCCTTTCCTACTTTCCCGGCGGCTATCTGACTTTCATCGACGAATCCCACATCACGGTCCCCCAGCTCAACGGCATGTACAACGGCGACCGCTCCCGGAAGGAAACGCTCGTCGATTTCGGGTTCCGGCTCCCTTCGGCGCTCGACAACAGGCCGCTGCGGTTCGAGGAGTTCTGCGCAACGGTCGGCCAGACGGTCTTCGTTTCCGCGACCCCGGGAGGATACGAGCTCAAGGAGAGCTGCGGGGCGGTGGCCGAGCAGATCATCAGGCCGACGGGGCTGGTCGACCCGGAGGTTGATGTTAGGCCGGCCAGCGGCCAGGTGGACGACCTGCTTCGCGAGATCCGAGCAAGGGCGGATGCGGGGGAGCGCGTCCTGGTGACGACGCTCACCAAGCGGATGGCGGAGGACCTGACCGAGCATTATGAGGGTCAGGGTGTGCGCGTGCAGTACCTTCACTCCGATATAGAAACCGTGGAGCGGATGAACATCCTGCGCAACCTGCGCCTCGGTCAGTTCGACGTCCTCATAGGGATCAATCTCCTGAGGGAGGGGCTTGATCTGCCGGAGGTCTCCCTTGTCGCCATCCTTGACGCCGACAAGGAGGGGTTTTTACGGTCGGCCCGCTCGCTGATCCAGACGTTCGGGCGCGCTTCCCGAAACGTCGGAGGCAAGGTGATCATGTACGCCGACCGGATGACGGATTCGATGCGCGAGGCGATCTCCGAAACGGAGCGGCGGCGCGTGAAGCAGGGAAAGTACAACGAGCGCCACGGCATCACCCCGGAAACCGTGAAAAAGAACATCGCCGCCCCCATCGGGCAGCTCTGCGAGGCGGATTACGTCACCGTGGACGCCGGGGAGAAGTGGGAGTTCTCATCCGCCGAGGAGGTTTCTAAAATGCTCAAAAAGCTTCGGAAGGAGATGGAGCGGGCGGCGAAGAAGCTGGATTTCGAACTCGCGGCCGAATTGCGCGACCGGCTGCTGTCGCTCGAGAAGCTCGAGCTTTCCGCGAGATAGGCGGATGACCGCCCTTTCCGACTGGACCACGTTCCCCCGCGCCCCCGGCGTTTACGTAATGTCCGACTCACGCGGCAAGGTCCTGTACGTGGGAAAAGCCAAGAATCTGCGCGCGCGGCTCCATAATTACGCCGCGCCGGGCGGCGACGGGCGGCCGCATGTTCCGCACCTCCTGCGCCGCGTTGCGGATGTGCGATGCATCGTCACCGCCACGGAGAAGGAGGCGCTGCTCCTCGAAAACACGCTGATCAAGGAACGCCGTCCCCCGTTCAACATCTTCCTGCGAGACGACAAGGAGTACCTCCTTCTGCGGATCGACAGGAAAGAGGAGTTCCCCCGGCCGGAGCTCGTACGCAGGGTCGCAAAGGACGGCGCAACCTATTTCGGGCCGTATTCCTCCGCGCGCGGGATCCGCGAGACGCTGCGCGTTCTGTTCCGGCTGTTCTCCCTTTGCTCCTGTTCCCGCAAGAAATTCGCCTCTCGCAGCAGGCCGTGCCTCAATTTCCAGATGGGCCGGTGCGGCGGAGCGTGCGCCGGGAAGATCACCCGCGAGGAGTATCTTCCATATGTGGACAACGCCGTCCGTTTCCTCAGGGGAGATTACAGGGAACTGCTTAAGGGCTGGAAAGAGGAGATGGCCGGGCTGGCGCGGGTCATGAGATTCGAGGAGGCCGCGAAGATCAGGGACCGTATAGCGACCGTCGAGCGTACGCTGATCCGGCAGCGGGTGGTCCGCGCCGTGCCGGGCGACGTGGACGCGGTCGGGTGGTTCCATGACGGGGGGGAGATAACTGCGGCGATCCTGCATGTCCGCGCCGGCCGGCTCTCCGACGCCCACAGCTACCATTTCCGTTCGGAAGGGGAGCAGGACGAAGCCCTTTCCTCCTTCCTCGTCCAGCATTACTCGGAGGACGCCTACTTCCCCGGGGAGATCATCCTGCCGATGGAACTGCGCGATGCCGCGCCGCTCGCATCTCTGCTCTCGGACCGATCGGGGAACGCCGTGCGGGTCAAGGCGCCGCGGGCGGGGGAACGCGCGCGCCTCGTGGAACTGGCCGGCAGGAACGCCGCGGAGGCCCACAGGATGCGCAGGGAGAAAGAGGCGGCCTACGACGGGCTGTCGTTTCGCCTTGCTTCGCAGTGCCGCCTTCCGAAACCGCCGGTTCGCATCGAGGGGTTCGACATATCCAACCTGTCGGGAACCGAGGCGGTCGGCTCGATGGTCACTTTCATCGGCGGAAAGCCGGCCAGGAAGTGGTATCGGAAGTTCGCCGTGCGGGGGATAGAGGGGCAGGACGACTTCGCGATGATGGAGCAGGTGGTCCGCCGCCGGTTTGGACACGACGAGGATTTCGGCGGGCTTCCGGACCTGGTCCTCATCGACGGGGGAAAGGGGCAGCTCTCCTCCGCGATGGCGGCGATGAAGGAGGCCGGAGCCGGTTCCATCCCGGTGATCGCACTTGCCAAGGAACGCGTACGAGGGGGTGCAACCGAATCCCGCGAGCGGATCTTCCTGCCCGGGCGGATGAATCCGCTCTTCCTGCCGCCCAACGACCCCGCGCTGCTCCTTCTCATGCGCGTCCGCGACGAGGCACACCGGTTCGCGCTCTCTTTTCACCGGGCCCGCCGCGCCAGGAAGGCCTTTGCCTGAAAAGCCCCTTCCAACGGTTGACCAGTCCCTGTCGTTAATATAGATTCGTCATACATCTTCGCTTTGTGATTCCTCGAGACAATCGCTCCACTACCCGGAAGTTGGGGAGGCGCTTGCGACTTGTAAGGTGTAATCCGGTCGAGTCGCCCGTTCGGCACCCCCACTCCCGGAGGAATGCCCTCCCTGGGGGGGCTCAAAGAACAACTTCAGGGGCACCATCGCAATACTTGTTATAAATGTATATTGTGTGTCAAATGAGATACAATAATCCTGCAAGCTGGAATGTGGAGGTTAACGGAATGGCAAGGACCGCCATGATCCATGCCCGAACGGATGCAGGTCTCAAGTCCGAGACGGAAACGATCCTAAAGGGCCTCGGACTGTCTTACACGGAAGCGATTAACTTGTTCCTCAACCAGGTTCGGATGAGGAAAGGGCTCCCGTTCCCGGTGGAGATACCGGATTCAATCTCTATGTCTTTGATCGAGTGGGGGCGGCGTCGCTTCGTGTTGAAGAAGTCCCTTCGTGTTCGCGTAGGCATCGAGGGAGGAGTTTGGGTGCTTGAATATGCTCCATTGGGAATTCTTGCTTACGGCTCCACGCTGGAGGAAGCGTTGGCCGCCTTCCGGATGGATTTTGCATCGGCATGGGACCAGGTTGGGAAGGAGGTAGATGCGAAGCTGACCCGGGATGCGCGGAGTCTGAAGAAACGGCTCCTTTCCATCGTGGACAGGGTCGAGGCTGCCTGATGGGCGGCCCCCGGAAGTCGCGGGCCATCCGGGCCGCGCTCCTTTCGAAGGGTTTCATTGCCGGTTTTCAGATTGATTCACCCCCCCATTTTCAGAATCATTCACCCCCCTGTACCCCGGCCTGCGTGACCGGATGAGAGGAGCGATCCCGGGG
>JAGVHM010000149.1 GCA_020056545.1 bacterium | reverse complement strand
GACGATTCAGGATGGATGGATCTTGGATTGCTTCAGGAATTTTTTTCCGGGCATGGAGGATTGAACTGGAAAATCCACTATCACACTCTTATGGAGGAGGGATGCCGGTTGAGTGGGCTCGGGATACGTTGCGAAACAGGGATAGAGTTGTCTTTCATCGATTCCTCTGAATCGCAGGAAAACAGACCGCCTCTAGAAGTGCGGCCGCCCGACAAATTTTTCGCTATCCTTGCCGGTGTTTCCGCCGAAACCGGAATTCCGGCAGAGAAAATATTGGGCCGAAGCAGAGGGTATGCCGAAGTCCATGCGAGACGGGATGTTTTACGGGCCTGCCGATCAGAAATGAAGGCCCCCATTTCACATATATGTCGATGGCTGGGTATCACAGAGGGTTGCGGCGGATATTTACTGAGATCATCGGGTCCGTCGAGCGGGAGTTCTTAGGAACGTCCCGGTTCTTAGGCAGAACGTCCCAGGTTTTAAGTGATTTTTCGGCAGGTGATGATGAACGCCGAGTGGGAAAACATCCACTGGACGGGGCGGACGGAGAGGCCCTTGACGTGCCAGGGGCGATGGATCACCTCGAACACCTCTGGCTCGCTGAAAGATCCATGTTCGTTGACGCTGTCGACCATCTGCTTGACCTGCACGGTTGAGGGTAGGTAGGAGAGAATAATTCCCCCCGGGACCAGCGCCCCGCCGGCGTGCGCAACGACACGCCACGGCTCCGGGAGGTCGAGGACGATCCGGTCCACGTCCTTTTCCTCGATCCCCTGGTAAATGTCCCGCAGCTTGACTTCAAGGTTCGAACACTCCCCAAGGAAGCGCGACACGGTCTTTTTCCCACTTTCCGCGAAGTCTTCCCGGATTTCGTAGGAGGTGATGTGCCCCGTGGGTCCAACTGCCTCCAGCAGCTTGATCGTCAGCGCTCCCCAGCCGATACCCGCCTCGATCACGGTAGCCCCCGGGAAGACGTCTGCCCACAGCAGGATCGGGCCGATGTCCTTGGGATAGATGATCTGGGCGTGGCGCTTGAGGTTCATTATGTATTGATTGAACGTCGGCCGGAAAACCCGGTACTCCGCGCCCCGCGCGGTCCACACGCGGCTTCCGTCCGGCTTCCCGATGATGTCGTCGTGGAGGATGTTCCCGCGGTGCGTCCCGATGGGCTTCCCCGGCGTGAGCGTCAGCAGGTGCTCCTCGCCTTTCGGGTCAACAAGGATGATATCCTCGCCCGCCCGCAACGGCCCCCTCGGATTCCGGCTGTCCATCTGTTGCTCCTGACGATCAGTAACTTAATAACTTGGGAACGTTCCTTAACTTAACATCACAGGGGGTGATAAAAAGTTTATTAAATGCCCCTGCTTTTTAAAAGTTTAAGAACGTCCCCGGGTTTTAGTAACTTTTTCCTTCAGGCGGCAGAAGCTGCAGATTTCGGTGTACGTGGGTGCGCCGCATGAGATGCATTTAACGGGCGGCGTTTCTTCCCCCTGGTCAAGGGCTACCGAGTTCTTAGGAACGTCCCGGTTCTGATGGAGGAAGCCCTGGTAGAAGCGGCGGCGGGTGCCGGGCATCTCGTCTTCAATGTGGGAGAGCGCTTTCTTGTATACAAGAGAGGTGGCGTCCTCGCTCATCGGGCACTCCTCCGTCACGTAGTCGATCCCCTTCAGGAACCCGTACGCCGCCGTCTCCATCTCGCTCACCCGCCATAGCGGCTTCACTTTTCGCACGAGCCCATCCGCCGATTCGGGGAGCAGGGGATGCTGGCGGGAAAGATGGTCGCTGTCCCAATGGAGCAGGTTACCCAGCAGGCGCGCCGCCTCGTCGTCGAGATTGTGCCCCGTGGCGACGGCCGTGAAGCCCCGCTCCGCCGCGATCCGGTTGAAAAAGTACCGCTTGACCGTGCCGCAGACCGCGCACTCTTCCTTGCTCGACCGTTTAGCCGCCGCAGGGATAGGAACCCCCTCGGCGCGCAGGTCCACGACGATGAGCTCCTTCCCGCGGGAAACGGCGTATGCAAGCGACTTTTCGCGGGAGCGGGCGGAGTATCCATCGATCCCAAGGTCGATATGCAACCCCTCCGTGCGGAACCCCAGCTCCGACAGAATGTCCCACAGCACAAGGCTGTCCTTTCCGCCCGAGACGCAGACCAGCACGCGGTCGGACGGAGAAAGCATCCGGAACTTCCGGATCCCTTCCTCAACCTGCCTGCGGAAAAACACGAAGAAGCATTCGGGGCAAAAGGCGGAATTGTGACTAGGGAGGTCGACCGCCGCCTCGGACCTGCGGCATCGCTTGCATTTCATCGGAGGCTACCCCCCGGACACGACGGAGATGATCTCGATGGTTTCCCCGTCCTCGACCCTCTGATCCCTGGTGAGCAGCTTCTTCCCGTGCGTCACTATCACAGTGGTCGGTCGGACCCCTGCATCGGCCAGGATGTCCGACACGCGCCTGGGGCCGGGGACTTCCAGTTCCTGTTTCTTCTGCGGCATGCGAACGCGGATCATGAGCAACGATTATACACGGAAACGGTTGTGTCCCCCGCTGGGGGAGGGTAAGATAGGGAAATCATTGCATCTTCCAAGGAGGGAATTCCCATGCGTGTTCGCGACGGTATCTCCGTTGTTGTCGTAATGCTTTTCGTGGTCCTCGCGTTGGGATGCTCAAAGTCCGAGCCGCCCAAGCCGGCTGCCCCGCCGCCCGCCCCCGCGGTTTCGGCTGCGGTTGAGGGGAAAGCACTGTTCGAGCAGAAGTGCGGCGTATGCCATGGGTTGGACAGAGCTACCGTCCGCCATGAATCGAAGGAAAAGTGGGCGGAGATCGTCAAATCCATGCAAGGGAAGAAAGCGGACTTTATCTCCGACGCTGAGGCCACAAAGATAGTGGAGTTCCTCGCCGCGGAGCACGGCAAGAAGTAACCGTTTCGACCAGACCAGGGACCGCGACGGCTGGACGGCGACGGTGAAGAGGATGCAGCAGGTCAACCGGTGCCCGATCACGGACGCGCAGGCCCAGGAGATCATCGACCATCTCGTGAAGATCCGCGGGCTTTCTCAAGGAAGGAGGACTGCGATCACTTTCTTCGGACCGTGCGCGCCGATCGTAAGCGTCTGCTCGATGTCGCCGGTGCGGCTTGGCCCCGTTATGAAGGAAATGGTACGGGGAAGATCTTCCGAAAGCGCCGCGAGGCACTCCTCCATCCTGTCCACGAAGGCGGCAGGCGAGAGAATGGCGACGTGGACGTCGGATATCAGGCCCGGGAGCAGCGTTTTCCCCTTTTGCCCGGATTGAACTATCGTGCCCGTTTCGGCGATGGCGAATTCCGCGGTCTGGAATCCCGCCGACGACGGCGCGGACAGTTGGCGGATCTCGCCGGGGGACGCCAGCCTGAACGGACCGAAAGGCACCAGGGTTTCCGCGACCAGCCGTGCGCGTTCGTCTCCCCGGGGGGAAAAGAGCGCCGTCACCCCCGAAATACGCAGCGCCTCCCCAAGCTCGGGAAGCAGCGGATCCAGGGAAGGACCCGCCAGAAAATTGCCGCCCTGCGACTCGAACATGTTCCGGAATCTCGCGATCCGGTCCGCAACGCTCAGTGCCGCTTCCCTGCCCGCCGTGGCGCCGGATGCGGATTTTATTGCTTCGTGTCCCCGCAACGCGACCGCGATTCGGCGGAGCAGTTCTTCCTTGCGGCCTACCGGTTCCATGGACGGATCCCCCGTTGCTTCTTCCAGAGCTTGCGGAACGGCTGGGGTGCGGGCGCGGGGAAGTCCCTGCGGTCGGTCCAGCCGGAGAACCTGAACGGAAGCCAGGGGGCCTTCCCTTCCTTCAAAAAAACACTGGAGATCACGCCGGCTATCCGCTCAAGCGCCTCCAGTATCCCCGCGCGGCTCATCACGGCGGCGTAGCCCTTCATCCCGAAAACCTCGGCCGGGTCTTTCAGCCCCCGGTCCCGCTCGTCCGCCCGCAGCTCCAACAGAAGCCCGGGGATGGGAATCTTGACCGGGCAGACGTCCGCGCAAGCGCCGCAAAGGGTGCTGGCGTTGGCGAGGGGCACTCCTTCGGCGAGGCCGGTCATGAGCGGCGTCAGCACGGAGCCGATCGGGCCGGGGTAGGTCCAGCCGTAGGCGTGCCCTCCGACGCTCTGGTAGACCGGGCAGATGTTCAGGCACGCGCCGCACCGGATGCACTTGAGTATGTCGCGGTACTTCCCCTTCAGGATTCCGCTCCTGCCGTTGTCCAGAAGTATGATATGGAGTTTTTCCGGCCCCTCGGGATCCTCCGGCCGCTTTACGCCGGTCAGCACGGAGACGTAGGTGGAGATCGGCTGGCCCGTCGCGCTGCGGGGCAGCAGGCGCAGGAAGACGGGAAGGTCCGAAAGCCGCGGGATGACCTTCTCGATCCCGGCCACGACGAGGTGGACGCGGGGCAGGGTCGTCCCCATCCGTCCGTTTCCCTCATTCGTCACAAGCGCTATGGAACCGGTGTCCGCGCACAGGAAGTTGGCGCCGCTCACTCCCATCCCGGCTGAAAGGAACTTCTCCCGCAGGCGCCTCCGCGCGATGGCCACGAGCTCCGGGATTTTATCGGTGTACGGCTCGCCCAGCTTTTCCACGAAGAGCTTGGAGACCTGCTCCCGCGTCTTGTGGACCGCCGGTGCGATGATATGGGAGGGCGTTTCCCCCGCCAGCTGGACGATGAATTCCCCGAGGTCGGATTCCACAACCTCCACGCCCGCGGCCTCCAGCGCACCGGTAAGGTCCACCTCTTCGCCGACCATCGATTTCGACTTGACGGCAAGCGTTACCCCTTCCTCCTTCGCGATACGGGTCGCGATCTCGCGAGCTTCCGCCCCGTCCCGCGCCGCATGGATGACGGCGCCGCGCCTTTCCGCCTCGTCGATAAAACGGCCGAGGTGGTGGTCGAGGCGGTCCAGCGTCTCTCTCTTGATCCGGGAGCCCTCGTCCCGTGCGGTCTCGAAGCCGGGGAAGGCGGCCACGGCGTCCGCGCGGGCTCCAACGAACTTTCCGGTCGTCCTGGAAATGGAGGCCTGGAGCGTCGCGTCGGAGAGCGCCTTTTCGGAGCGGCGGTAGAAAAATCGCGAAAGCGGCTCCATCAGGATGGGACCTCGAAGTTACCGGCGAGGATCTGGGCCAGGTGAATCGGTTTCACGGGGTATCCGGACCTGGAGATCATCCCGCCGATGTTCATCAGGCACCCGATGTCCCCGGAGGTGACGAACTGGGCCCCCGTCGCGAGAATCCGCTCGATCTTGTCTTCGGCCATGCGGCAGGAGATGTGGGGGTACTTGATGGAGAATACTCCGCCGAAGCCGCAGCACCGGTCGCTGTCTTCCATCTCCACGAGATTGACCCCGGGGATGGAACGCAGCAGCTTTCGCGGCGCCTCGAACACGCCGAGGCCCCGCCTCAGGTGGCAGGAGTCATGGTAGGTGACCTTGCCGCGGAACGACGATTGCGGGTCCGTCACGCCCAGTACGTCCACGAGAAACTGGGATAGCTCATAGGTACGCTCGCCTGCAAAAGAAGCAAGCGCAACCATCGTCGGCTCGTCCCGGAAAAGCGCGGGGTATTCGTTCTTGACCATGGACGCGCAGGAGCCGGAGGGGGTGACGATGTACCCTTCCCCGGCGAAGGCCTGCAGGAACTTCCTGGCCATTTTCCCGGCTTCCTTCCGGTTGCCGGAATTGAACGCGGGCTGGCCGCAGCACGTCTGGGAGAGCGGGACGCGCACCTCCGCGCCGAACCGTTCGAGGACGGCGACGGTGGCGAAGCAGACGTCCGGGTAAAAAGCGTCGGCCAGGCAGGTGAAGAAAAGGGAAACGGGGATGGGCCGGTTCAGCGCCATCCCCCAAGTATACCGAAGATCGAAAAAACCTGGGACGTTCTTACTACCAGTTGTACCCGGCCTCTCCGTGCATCGAGAGGTCGAGCCCCTGAATTTCGTCCTCCTTATCCACCCGCAGCCCCATTGTCTTGTCGAGGACCTTCAGCAGCAGGAAGCTCACAATAAAGGAGTACGCGAGAACGACGACGACCGCCAGCGCCTGGATGGCGAGCAGTTTGGGGTTACCATGCAGCAGGCCGTTGGCGCCAGCGGCGTTGACCGCCGTCGTGGCGAGCAACCCGGTTGCCAGTGCCCCAAGGGACCCGCCGACACAGTGCACGCCGACGACGTCCAGCGAGTCGTCGTATCCGAATCTCCCTTTCAGCATCACCGCGGCATAGCAGATGACGCCGGCCGCCAGGCCGATGAAGAGAGCGCCGATCGGCTGAACGAACCCGGATGCCGGAGTGATCGCCACCAGACCGGCGACGCATCCGGATGCGGCGCCGAGAACGGTCGGCTTGCCGCGATGGATCCACTCGGCGAACACCCAGGAAAGGGTCGCCATCGCCGCCGCCGAGTGAGTGGCGACAAACGCGCTCGTGGACAGGTCTCCCGCCGCGAGGGCGCTTCCCGCGTTGAATCCGAACCAGCCGAACCAGAGGATCGCCGCCCCGAGCACCGTCATCGGGAGGTTGTGAGGCGCCATGATCTCGGTGCCGAACCCTTTTCGCTTTCCGACGACCAGCGCCGCGGCGAGGGCGCTGACCCCGGAGGTGATGTGTACGACCGTGCCCCCGGCGAAGTCCAGCGCCCCCAGGTTTCGGATCCATCCCCCGATCCCCCAGACCCAGTGCGCCACGGGGTTGTAGACCAGCAGCGCCCAGAGGAGGGTGAACACGAGGAAGGTGGAGAACTTGAACCGCTCCGCGAATGCCCCGGTGATCAGCGCTGGCGTGATGACCGCGAACATCATCTGGTAGATCATGAACGCCTGGTGCGGCACTGTCGCCGCGTACTCCTTGAAGGGGGTCAGCCCGACGCCGCTCAGGGCGAACCAGGAAAGGTCCCCGATGATCCCCCAGCGGTCCGGCCCGAAAGCGAAGCTGTAGCCCACGAGGATCCACTCCACGCTGATCAGGCCGATGATGATGAAGGACTGCATGATCGTCCCGAGGATGTTCTTCCTCCGGACCATCCCCCCGTAGAAAAGCGCCAGTCCCGGGGTCATGAGCATGACGAGCGCCGCCGAGAAGAGCAGCCACGCCGTGTCGCCGGTGTTGACGGCCGGCGTAGCGTCGGGAGCCGCGGAGGCGGCCGCGGTCGCGGGCAGCGCCGCCGGTACAGCTTCCGGCGCCTTCTCTTCCGCCGCCATCGCAGGCATGAACGCGCCGGCGGCCAGGAGTAAGACGATCGGAAGTACGACGCGTGCCAGGCAGCGGAGCCTTGCTCTATGTGTCATGGGTTCCTCCCGGTGAAAAGGGTAAAAGTACCGGGAAAATGGTAAGCAGGAGGTGTGCCAGGCGACCATCCCGCCCGGCCTGCTGCCGGTAACCTCTTTCGGGATAAGGATTAACTAACCGATGGAAGATCCCGGAAATGAGAGTGGCGCGAGCGCAGCAATACGTCGAAAATGTCGTAAAAACGACATTTTTAGTGAATTTGGGAGGGGGCCAGGATTCCCTGCCCCCCTTACAGGAAAAGACACGTAATAACAGCGAAGACGGGGAGCAGGACCGCGCCCGAATAGGCCATGAAGCCGAAGAAGGAGGGCATCCGCACCCCGGAGGCCTCCACAATCGCCTTCACCATGAAGTTGGGCGCATTCCCTATATAGGTGTTCGCTCCCATGAAGACCGCTCCCGCGCTGATCGCCCGCAGGATCGGGGCGGGGATTCCGACAATGTCTGCAGTTCCCCCCAGCCCCTGCGCAAGGGAGAAGAATGTAAGATACGTTGGGGTGTTATCCAGGAAACTGGAGAGCATCCCCGACGCCCAAAAAAAGTGCCAGTGTTCCGTGACGCCCAGCTCCCCGCCTCGGGCTTTCAGGATGAGGAGGGCCGGGATCATCGTCGCGAAGATCCCGGCGAACAGGATCGCTACCTCCTTGATCGGGTGGTATGTGAACTCGTTCTCCCGGCGAATCCATGCCGGGGTCTTCCACACCGAGAGCGCCGTCGCCGCCAGCATCACCGTCTCCCTGACGGGTGCGGGAAGGAAGACGGCGGTGATGACCGTCCCCAGGAGGAGGAAGTTTCGCTTCCCTGCCAGCATGAGCGGCTTTCTTCCCGATGAATCCGACGTCTCCGCGCGCCTGTCCTCCCCCTCCGATCGCACAGCCATGCGGTCGAGAAGGTAGAATATCCCGATGACGATCACCGTAGCGGTAAACCAGAAGCTCCACAGGTTCCGGACTGTCCAGAAGAACGGGACCCCCTTCAGGTAGCCGAGGAAGAGCGGCGGGTCGCCGATAGGGGTGAGCGCCCCCCCGATGTTGGCCACGACGAAGATGAAGAAAACGTAGACGTGGGCCGATCTCTTCCGCGCCGAATTGGCGCGAAGGAGCGGCCGGATGAGCAGCATCGACGCGCCGGTCGTTCCCAGCAGGTTGGAGAGCACCGCCCCCGCGGCCAGGAAAGCGCAGTTGACCGCCGGCGTACCCCGGATTGTCCCTCGGACCAGGATCCCCCCGGAGATCGTGAAGAGGCTGCCCAACAGGACGAGGAAGGAGGCGTACTCGAGGACCGTGTGAGACAGCTCGCGCGGGGCAATAACGAGGAACCACCCAGCCACCGGGACACCGAAGGCCGCGCTCACCTTCCCGAAGTGCCGCTCCCAGAACCGGGGAGCGGTCAAAGGGAAGAGAGCGATGGCCAGGAGAAAGCCCAGGAAGGGGAGGACCGCCCAGAACGGGAGGGCAAGGCCTAAAGCGATCGGGTCCGCAGGATTCACGGGTCTCCCTTACATGTCAGAGGGCTTCACGCCCCCGCTCTCCCGTCCGGATCCGGACGACCTCCTCGAGGTC
Source organism: bacterium (assembly GCA_020056545.1). Lineage (GTDB taxonomy): Bacteria > Desulfobacterota > Deferrimicrobia > Deferrimicrobiales > Deferrimicrobiaceae > JAENIX01. The sequence continues at coordinate 1,649 of JAGVHM010000149.1, read as the reverse complement.
GAAGACGAAGATCTTCCCGTCTCCGATCTTGCCGGTATGGGCGGCGGTCACGATCCGCTCCACCACCGCCGGCACCGAATCGGCCGGAACGGCGACCTCGATCTTGACCTTGGGCAGGAAGTCCACCACGTATTCGGCTCCGCGGTAGATCTCCGTGTGTCCTTTCTGCCGGCCGAACCCCTTGACCTCCAGGACGGTCATCCCGGTGACCCCGATCTCGTTGAGCGCTTTCTTCACGTCTTCCAACTTGAACGGCTTGATGATCGCTTCGATCTTCTTCATGGCGGGCTACCTCCTCTCAACCAGCTGGAAGTTGGGATAAGCCGCGTTGCCGTGCTCGTGGTAGTCCAGGCCTTCCACCTCCTCCTCCCCGCTCACGCGGATGCCGTTGGAGAGGAGCTTTGTCACGAACCAGAAGGCCATCGAGAGGGCGAAGACCACCACGGCGATCAGCGCGACTCCCAGGAGCTGTGGACCGAGCTGGGCCATGCCGCCGCCCAGAAAAAGCCCGGGCTTGGCCGCCGCTGCGGCCGGGCAGACGGTGGGGTCGGCGAAAAGGCCCAGTGCGATGGTTCCGAACACCCCGTTGGCCAGGTGAACCGCGGTGGCGCCCACCGGGTCGTCGATCCGGATCCGGTCGAAGAAAAAGACCGCCAGGACCACCAGGACACCGGCGATGATGCCGATGATAAGGGAACTGGGGACGCTCACGAAGGCGCAGGGGGCGGTGATCGCCACGAGGCCCGCGAGACACCCGTTCAGGGCCATCCCGAGGTCGGGCTTACCCAGGAACATCCAGGCCGTGATCATAGAGGCGACGGTCGCGGCCGCAGCGGCGATGTTGGTAGTGGTGGCGATATGGGCGATGGAGGGCCCGTCCGCGGCCATTGTGGAGCCGGGGTTGAACCCGAACCATCCGAACCACAGGACGAACACGCCGATGGCGGCCGAGGTCATGCTGTGGCCGGGGATTGCGTTCACCTTGCCGCCCGGCCCGTATTTGCCGATCCGGGGCCCGAGCATGATGATGCCTGCCAGGGCCGCCCAGCCGCCGATGGAGTGGACGACCGTTGATCCGGCGAAGTCGAGGAAGCCCTTGCTCGCGAGCCAGCCGCCTCCCCAGATCAGATGCCCGCCGATGGGGTAGATGACCCCCACCATGAAGAGCGTGAAGATGACGAACGCCTTGAACTTGATCCGCTCGGCCACGGCTCCCGATACGATCGTGGCAGCCGTTCCGGCAAAGACGAGCTGGAAGAAGAACTTCGCCCAGAGCGGCACGCCCGTCCAGTTGAGGGCTTGGTACACACCCTTGTAGGCGTCGCCCAATGCCGGGCTGTTGTCGGCCCCCGTGGCGAAGAAGAGGCCCTTGAGGCCGAAGAGCGCGTTCCCGTCCCCGAACATGAGCCCGAAGCCCAGGACCAGGAACGCGAGAGAGGAGACCGCGAACACCACGAAGTTCTTGAAGAGGATGTTGACGGTGTTCTTGGCCCGGCAGAAACCAGACTCCACCAGGGCGAAGCCCAGGTTCATGAAGAAGACCAGGAAGGCGGCGATCATAGTCCAGATGGTGTCCATGGCGATCTTCTGGTTGGCGATGGCGTCGGCCATCTCCTTGGTGAAGACGGGCGCCGGAGCCGCAGGGGCGG
>JAGVHM010000089.1 GCA_020056545.1 bacterium | reverse complement strand
TTCTCGCCGTCGTCGGCGAAAATAGCGGCGGGGTGCGGAACATCCCTCGAAGTAAGCCGTTCGACCGCGGAAAGCGCCTCGTCCACGCCGCCGAATGGGATGAGATACCGGAGAAGCTCGCTCCCCGGGAACACGCGGACCGCGCCGCCGCCGGACTCCGTCAGGTAAACGCCGTCCAGCTCCTCGAGCGGAAGCCCCGCCCGCAGGAAATGGTAATCGTCCAGGGGAAGGTATTTTGCGCCGGCCGAATTCAGCGTTGCCGGGAGGTCGGGCTCCCATACGCGCTCGGCGAGCCAGACCCCATCCGGCCGCCTGCCGAAGCAGCCACGGACGCTGTCCGCCATCGCACGCAACTGGCCCTGCCGGTCACGCTCCGGCAGCAGCGCAAGTATAGGCTCGTACATCCCGCCGCCAAGAATCTCAACCTGCCCCCGTGAAACCATTTCCCTGAGGATGCGGATCACTTCCGGTGAATTCTCCGCAAGCCAGCGGAGCAGGTAACCGGAGTAATGCAGGGTCGCCTTTATCCCGGGGAAGCGCCAGAGAGTTTCGAGAAACGGCAGGTAGGCGCACCGGGTCGCCTCCTCGAGAACGAAATCGAAGTTTCCCACCGGCTGGTGGTTATGCAGGCACAGAAGCAGGACTCGTTGCCGGCGGGCGGACGGGGAGACGCTCACTGGTGCCCGTCTCCTTCCTGGGCGAATTCGGTCAGCACTCCGAACGTGGACTTCGGATGGAGGAACCCGATCCTCATGCCGTGCACCCCGACGCGGGGGGTCTCGTCAATGAGCCGGGCCCCCTTCTCCTTCGCGCGGGACAGCGCGGCGGCGGCATCGTCCACCATGAAGCAGAGGTGATGGATCCCCTCCCCGTTCTTATCGAGGAACTTCCCGACGGGGCCGTCCGGCGAGGTGGATTCCATCACCTCGATGGTGCTCTCCCCCACACGGAACACCGCAGCCCGGATCTTCTGCTCGGCGACCTCCTCGATGCCCGCGAGCTCCAGGCCGAGGACATCGCGATAGAAGGGGATCGCGTCGTCAAGCTTCCTGACCGCCACCCCGATGTGCTGTATCTTTCGTATCATCGCCGCACCTCCGTGCCTCTCCTATGGAAATATTACTGTAAACCGAACGCGGGGAATCCCGCCAATACGAATTGCCGGGGGCCGCGGGAAGCAGCCGGCGGTTATCTACCGCGACAGGAAAATCGGACGGATAATGTCATATGAAAGGTACCCGGCCGCCGCCGATGCGGGGATCGTGAGCACCCATGCCCAAACGATCCGCGCGCCCACCATCCAGTTCACCTTTCTGTGTCCCTGGGAGAGTCCGACGCCGAGAATCGCCGAGGTGATGACGTGGGTGGTGCTGATCGGTATTCCCATTGCGGAAGCGGTCAGGATGACGCCCGCCGAGGAGGTCTCGGCGCAGAAGCCGTGGACCGGGTCGAGCTTGACGAAATCGGTCCCGACGGTCTTGATGATCCGCCACCCACCCATCGCCGTGCCTGCGGCCATCGCGGCGGCGCACGACAGGATGACCCAGGTGGGGATGTAAAACGTCGCGAGGGCGCCGTACGATACCAGGGCCAACGTGATGACGCCCATCGATTTCTGGGCGTCGTTGGAGCCGTGCGAGAACGCCATGAAGGCGGCGGACACGATCTGCAGCTTCCGGAATCCGCGGTTCAAGGGTGAAGGGTGGTAGTCACGGAAGATCCAGAAAATGGCGACCATGATCAGGAAGGCGACCAGCGTGCCGACCAGCGGCGAGACGACGATGGCGGCGAGAATTTTCGTCAGCCCGTCCCACTTCAGCACGCCGAAGCCCCGGTCCGCCACCACCGCCCCGACGAGCCCGCCGATGATGGCGTGGGAGGAGGAGGCGGGGATGCCGTAGTGCCAGGTCAGGAGGTCCCAGAAGATCGCCCCGACGAGCGCCGACAGGACGACTACCTGCGTTACGTTCGAAGGGTCCACGATCCCCTTCCCGATCGTCGTGGCCACGTGCGTCGAGACCAGCGCCCCGACGAAGTTCAGGCCCGCGGCCATCAGGATGGCGTTGCGGATCGAGAGGGCGCGCGTGGAGATGCAGGTGGCGATGGCGTTTGCGGTGTCGTGGAACCCGTTGATGAAGTCGAACGCCAGCGCGGCGAAGACCACCAGCGCCAGGAGCGCGAAGGAGCCCTCAGGCATTCTTTAGCGCCACTCCTTCGAGAACGTTGGCCGCATCCTCGCAGCGGTCGGTCGCCGTCTCCAGCGTTTCGTATATCTCCTTCCATTTGATGATGGTTATAGGGTCCTTCTCGTGCTCGAAGAGGTAGGCGATCGCGTCCCGGCAGACGCGGTCCGCCTCGTTCTCAAGCGAGTTCACCTCGACGCAGTGGTCGTATACTTCGTTCATCTTGCTTCCCATGAGGGAGATCCCCCTGTTCAGCTCCCGGACCGATTTCAGGATCAGGAACCCCAGCTCCTTGGCCTGCGGGGTCGATTCGGTGATCTTGAAGAGGACAATGCGCGTGGCCGCCGCGTGGATCAGGTCGATGATGTCGTCGAGCGCGGATGCAAGCGCGAGGATATCCTCCCGATCGATGGGGGTGATGAAGGTCGTGTTCAGCTTTCTCACGATGTCGTGCGTGATGGTGTCTCCCCGGTGCTCGACCTCCTCTATCTGCCGGGCCTTTTCCTTGATGTCAATGAAGTTGTCCAGCAGGTCCTTGAGGATCTCGGCGCCCTCCTGGATATTCAGCGACGCCTTCTCGAACATGTCGAAGAATGCATGGTCGGTAGGAAGAATGCGGAACATGGAGCGGCTCCTTCTGATCGAGGGGGATAATCGGATACGTCTAACGCGTTTATCGGCAAACCGTCCCGGCGGCGACCCAGGGGCCACCGTTCGCCATTTCAGCGAGCTTTCTTTCGGCCGCGGTCACCAGGTCCTCGATGATCTCGCGCACGGGCTGGACCTTCTTGACGAAGGCGACGCTCTGCCCCGCCATAAGCGATCCGTGCTCGACGTCTCCGTCCACCACGGCGCGACGCAATGCCCCGATCCAGAACTCCTCGAGCTTGATCTGGGCCTCCTCGCGGGGAAGCGCTCCCGATTTTACCTTATCGAGCAACTCGAGCTGGAGCCGGTTGAAGTCCTTCGTCCCCTCGTTCACGATGGCGCGCACGGGGATCGTCGGAAGCGAGGAATCGAACTGCGCCGTGGGCATGGCGTCCCGCGCCTGGGCCCGGATGAACGCCTCCTTGAAGCGGGGATGTGCGATGCACTCCTCCGCCACGACGAACCGGGTCCCCAGCTGCGCTCCCGCCGCGCCGAGCCCGAGGTACTGCGCGATCATCTCTCCGGTGCCGATCCCTCCGGCCACGAATATGGGGACCTCGGTGATGTTCAGGAGGAACTCCTGCGCCAGGACGGACGTCGCGACCGGCCCGATGTGGCCTCCAGCTTCGTTCCCTTCGATGACCAGGGCGTCCGCTCCCTGTTTGATGAGGCGCCTGGCCAGGGACAGCACCGGCGCGAAGCAGAGGACCTTCGCCCCGGAGGCCTTGGCATGCTCGATGTCCTTACCCGAGGGTATGCTCCCCGCGAAGAAGACGAACGGCGCCTTTTCCCGGACCACTATGTCGATGTGGTCCCGGAAGGACGGCGCGACGGTGATCAGGTTCACCCCGAAGGGGAACTTCGTCTTGCGCCGGGTGTCCTGGATTTCCTTTGCAAGCAGCTCGGGGGGCATGTTCCCGGCGGCGAGGACACCGAACCCGCCCTCGTTCGAAATAGCCGAAACGAGGTTGGATTCGGAGACCCATGTCATCGCGCCGCAAAGGATCGCGTACCGGGTGCCGAGGAAATCGGTCCCCCGCTTCCATGCCGCGGGAAGGTATTTCAACTCCATCTTCGACTCTCCTTAAGACAATCCGTAGGACTATATCATATGCCGGCCGGCACCGTCCCGGCAAATGGGGCACCCGGATTCAATGGGGCACCCGGATTCCCGCAGGCGATCTGATATATTGAATAACATGGTGCTGCAGAGCGAATTGTACGATATCACCATCGTCGGCGCGGGGCCGGTGGGGCTGTACGCCACCTATTACGCCGGCCTGCGGGACTGCAGGACCAAGCTCATCGAGATGTACCCCCAGGTCGGCGGGCGCCTCATCTCAATGTACCCGGAAAAGGAGATCTTCGACGTCGCCGGCCATCCGAAGATCGTCGCCGCCGATCTGGTCGGGCTTCTCACGGAACAGGCGATGCAGTACCGCCCCACCGTCGTCCCGCACGAGCGGGTCACCGGGCTGCGCATCCTGGGGGAGCGGGTAATCGAGATAACGACGAATCTCGGGGCGCATTATTCGCAGACCGTCATCATCTCGGTGGGGTCCGGCGCCTTCGTCCCCCGGAAACTTGACATCCCGCACCTGATCGACCTGGAAGGGCACGGGATCCACTACTGGCTGAAGTCGTTCGAGGCGCTCCGGGGGAAGAAGGTCCTCATCGTGGGCGGGGGAAACAGCGCTGTCGATTGGGCCCTTTCGCTGGAAGGGATCGCCGCCGAGATCACCCTCGTCCACCGGATGTACAAGTTCCAGGCGCACGAGGCGATGGTCGACAGGCTGCTCGCCTCCCGCGTCCGCGTGATGTTCCCCTACTACACGCTGAAATCGGTGCTCGGAGAGGACCATGTCACGGGCGCCGTGATATGGAACGAGCGAAGCGGCAAGGAGGAGGAGATCGACGTCGACGCGATCGTCCTGTCGATAGGGATGCTGACCAACCTGGAGCCGTTCCGCGAATGGGGCCTGAACATCGTCGGAAGCGGGATCGCCGTCGCGCCCGACATGTCAACCAACCTCCCGGGGGTGTACGCGGCGGGAGACATCGCCACCTATCCCGGCAAGGTGCTCCTGATCACGGCGGGCTCCGGCGAGGCCGCCACTGCTGTCAACTCGGCCAAGGAATATATACTCACCGGGGATATCGGCAGGTAACGCCCTCCCCTACTTCCCCGCCCCGGCTGAAGGCGCCATGGCGGGCGCGCCTTGCAGGATCATACCCCCCCCTGATGGCTTTTCGATCTCCAGCAGCCGATCTAGCGCGGCCCGCAGGGCCTTCTCCATCCCCGTCGCAAGTTCCCCCGACTCCGCGAAAAGGGGAGCGTGGTCGAACCCGAGCGCCTCTTTCGCCCCGGGAATCATTGCAAGCGCCGACAGCGCCTTCTTCGCCGCCGGCCTGTCCTTCCTCCGCGCCGCGGCAACCGCCTCGCCGAAGAGCATGACGGGATCGTTCTCCACCTGGGAGGGAAGGAGGCGGAAGCAATCGTCCGCCTGGTTATCCATGCCCAGGTACAGGTAGCCGAACCCCAGCACCCGCCGCTCGTACGCTTCCTGGAAGTCCCTCTTCTTCAATTCCTGCAGCGCCGCCTCCCTGCGCCCGTTCGCCCTGGCCATGTCGAGTATGATGGCCTTGAGCAGATACGGACGGAAGAAATCCGGGTCGCGCCGGATCGCCTCGTCGAGCCGATCGATCGCCGAGTCGGGAACCCCCTTCAGTTCCCCCGAAGGCGAGCGGGCCGAGAGGAACAGCCGCTTGCCCAGGTTGTAGAATTGCAGCGCGTGGTTCTTCGGCGTGTGCTCGAGAAGGTACTGCGCCTTCTCTGCCGGCTTCTCCTTGACGATGCCGAGGAAGGCGTCGATCCGGTCGGGTATGTCGTTCCTGGCGACCGATGGGAAGCCCGGATACGCGTCGACGATCTTCAGGGCATTGTCCAGGACGATAGTGGTCGGAACGCTGATGACCCCTATCTCGTTGTAACCTTTCAGCCCGGCGTCGAGCACCACGGGGAAAGTGAGCCCCATCTCCGATGCGGCCGCCCTTACCGCGGCGACATCCTCTGTCTTCATCTCCTGGTGGTCCGCGTTGACGGCCAGAAACTTCATCCCCTGTTTCTCGTAGCGACGAAGCTCTTTTTCCGCGAAGACCAGGACGTCCCGGGAGCGGGAACTCCACGTCGCCCAGTAGATGAGGACCAGCCCCTTCTCGCCCGCGAATGAGGAGAGCTTCCCCCCCTGCGCGGAAATCCCCACGAACTCCGTGTCCGGGACCCGGCTCCCCTTGTCCATCCCCCGGAGGGCGAACGAGGAGGCGGAAAGCGGAAAGGAAAACGCCCACAGA
>JAGVHM010000061.1 GCA_020056545.1 bacterium | reverse complement strand
GATACTGCGGCACGAATTGGAAGAGGCCGTGCGGGGGCTGTGGGAGAAGGGGCTCATCGAGTACTGGGCGCTCAAGCCCGCGATTCGTTTGAACGCGTCGGGGTTGCGCATGGGGATGGCGATCGAGGGAGATAGCAAGAGGTGACCGCGACAGGGCCGCGAAATACTCTCGCGGCGCGGATGCGCGACGTGTCCCGAAGGCTCTCCCGCCGGTTCGGCAGCCCGCACCGGTCGCCGCACCTGACCGAACCGATTCGAAATCTCATCCTCACGATCCTCTCCCAGAACACGACCGACGCCAACCGCGACCGTGCCTACGCGAGCCTTGCAAAGCGGTTTCCTACGTTACCGCTCCTGGCGGCGGCACCGCCGGAAGACGTGGAGGAGGCGATCCGCGTGGGAGGTCTGGCCCGCGCCAAGGCGAAGGCGATCATTTCGGCGCTCTCCCGCATCCGGCGGGAAAAGGGCGGGTACACGCTGGACTTTCTCTCGGAGATGCCGCTTGCGGAGGCGCGGGAATATCTTACTTCCTTCACCGGCGTCGGGGTGAAGACGGCGAACGTGGTGCTTCTCTTTTCCTTCGGCAAGGAGGCGTTCCCCGTCGACACGCACATCCTGCGGGTGACGAAGAGGCTTGGCCTGGTCCCTGCCCCGGCGGACCTTTCACGCGCGGCGCTGCTTCTCGAGCCGCACGTTTCCCCCGGCGAGTCGATGCCGTTCCACCTCAACCTGATCCGGTTGGGCCGGGAGATCTGCCGTCCACGGAACCCCATGTGCCCCGAATGCCCGCTGCTGCCGGTTTGCCCGGAGGGGAAACAACGCGTGAGAAAACAGGGAGCGGGCATGCCGATAGCGGGGCCGCGATGACGTTTTCGAGCGCGCTGAAATGGTTCTTCCTGGGGCTGCTTCTACTCGTCTTCGGCCTGCCGGGGGCCATCGTCGGGATGATGCTTCCAAGGAAGACGCTTAAGGGGAAACTTTTCCTGTGGGTGTCCAGGAACTACTCCCGGATCGCCCTGTTCGTCCTCGGCATCAAGGTCGCGTGCCGGGGGCTTGAAAACGTGGACATCAGGGAGTCGTATGTCTTCATGTCGAACCATGTGAGCCACGCCGACTCGCCGGTGCTTGCTTCCGTGATTCCCTATCCGCTCCACTGGGTGTTCAAGAAGGAGCTTTCGAGAATCCCGGTCCTTGGCTGGCTGCTTATCGCCACCGGCCAGATCATGGTCGACCGGTCCGATCCGGAGAAGTCGAGGAACGTGCTGGAAGAGGCCCTCTCGGGTCTTTCCGGGAACAACTCGGTTATGATCTACCCGGAGGGGACGCGCAGCCGCGACGGGCGTCTGCAGGCATTGAAAAAGGGCGGCTTCTGGATGGCGCTGCATGCCGGGAAGCCGATCGTCCCGGTGCGCGTATCGGGGACGCGCGACGTCGTTGCCGCCGATACGCTTCGGATCAGTCCGGGGAACGTGCTGGTCGAGGTGTTCCCCCCGATACCGACGGCGGGAAAGGGCGTGCAGGACCTCCCGGGGCTCATGGACCGGGTCCGGGAGGCGATGCTTTCCGGAACGCCGGGTCCTGGGTGAAAAAGAACAGGGCGCCCGCGGCTGTGATCCCGGCAGCCGAGAAGAACATGACGCCGTATCCCATGTGTTCGGCGACGAACCCGAAGGCGGCCGCTCCGATCACCAGCCCCATGTCGAACGCGCCGGTGAACATCGCCATCGCCATCCCGCTTTTCTCCTTCCCCGCGCGGTCGAGGATAAGTGCCGCGAGCGACGGGAAGAGGAAACCGTGGCCGGTCCCGGATACCATTGCCACGAGCGCGAGCCCCACGGGCCCCGCAATGAACGGGACGGCGAGAATCCCCGCTCCCAGGAGCAGGAGGGAGATGAGGCACAGCCTTTCCCGTGGCATCCGGTCCGCGAGTTTCCGCGCAAGGGTCCGGGTGCCGATGACGGAGAGCGCGTACACGAACAGGAACACGCCGAGCGAGGAAATCTTCCGGATCAGCAGGAAGACCGGCAGGAAGGTGAACAGGGAGCCGAACGCCATTCCGAACAGAAACCCCGCCGAGTTGGGGATGAGATAGGATCGCGAGAGGAATTCCAGGAGCGAGGAAGGGGAAAGCCGCGAGGCCACGCCGGGCTCCCTCATGCCCAGCGGGAAAATGCCCGACAGGAAAGCGATGATCGACGCGGACAGGAAAAGCCCGTGGAACCCCGCCCACCCGATCATCCACTCCCCGAGCCAGCCCCCGACGGCCGTCGGGAGGAAGAACGACAGGCCGAACACGCCGAGCGCCTCCCCGCGCCGGTCCGCCGGAGCGACCGCGGCGATGTAGGCGTACGATGCGGTGGCGAAGAAGGAGTACGCCGCCCCTTGAAATATCCTGATGGCGAACAGGTGCGCCCCCCGCTCCGTCACGAACAGCCAGGGGATAGTGGATGCGGAGGCGAGCAGCGCCCCCGAAACGAGGAAGGCGGTGCGCCCCCCGCGGTCCACGAATAAACCGTTGACCGGCTTGAGGGCCACCGACACCAGCGTTCCAGTCGCCATGATGAGCCCTATCTCCCCCTCCCGGACGTTCAGACGGTAGAGGAAGGGTGGGAGGAATATGAATACCGTGGCGTAAAGCGAATACATGAAATTGGAGGCGTTGAGCAGGAGATAATCCCTGTCGTAGAGAGAGCGGGGCATAGAGGGTACTATACCGGGGAAGGGGAATTTTTCGAAGCCGGGTCGAAGGTCTTCCCCCCCCGGCCGGTTTACGGGAGAATTGGGGCTATGAAGCCGCTTCGGATCGCATTGGCGCAGATCAACACGACGGTCGGGGACATCGCCGGAAACGCCCGGAAGATATTGGAGTACTCGGATCGGGCGAAGGGGGCCGGGGCGAGGGTGGTCGTCTTCCCCGAGCTTGCGCTTACCGGCTACCCCCCGGAGGACCTGCTGCTCCGCGACTCCTTCGTCGATGAAAACCTGTCCGCTTGGGCGGGGCTCGCCCGGAAGATCTCCGGCATCACGGCGGTGGTCGGATTCGTCGACCGGGGAAAGGACGGCGGGATCTATAACGCAGCGGGCATCGCCGCGGGAGGCCGCGTCCGGGGCGTCTATCGCAAGATGCACCTTCCCAACTACGGCGTGTTCGACGAGGTACGGTACTTCCGCCGGGGGAAGGAGCCGCTTCTCGTCACCGCCGGGTCCTCGCCCATCGGCGTCACGATCTGCGAGGACATATGGGTCCGCGGCGGGCCGCTCCCGCGGGAGGCGAAGGCGGGCGCTCGCATCATCCTGAACATTTCCTCCTCCCCGTACCATGCGGGGAAGTGGGAGACGCGCAGGGAGCTGATCGCCGGGCACGCCAGGCGCACGGGGAAACCGGTCGCCTACTGCAACCTGGTGGGGGGGCAGGACGAGCTCGTCTTCGACGGCGGGAGCATTGTCGTCTCCGGGAAGGGAGAGCTCCTGGCGCGGGCCGGAATGTTCAACGAAGAGCTGCTGGTCTGCGACGTGGACGGACCGGGGGAGGGAGGCCCGATCGCCCACGTTCCCGGGGAGGAGGAGGAGATTTTCCGCGCGCTGGTCGCGGGGACGCGCGACTACGTGGAGAAGAACCGGTTCCCCGGCGCCATTATCGGCCTCTCCGGGGGGATCGACTCCTCGATTGTGGCGGCTATCGCGGTGGAAGCGCTTTCGCCGTCCCGCGTGACCGGAGTGACGATGTCGTCGCCATATACCTCTTCGGAGAGCGTGGAAGACGCACACGCGCTTGCGAAGAACCTGGGCATCCGGTGCATCGACCTCTCCATAAGCGACGTATTTTCATCCTTCGGCGAAACGCTGGCCGGGGAGTTCCGGGGCCTTGCCCCCGACGCCGCTGAAGAAAACATCCAGGCGCGCATCCGCGGGACACTGCTGATGGCGCTGTCCAACAAGTTCGGCTCCCTCGTGCTCACTACCGGGAACAAGAGCGAGATGAGCGTGGGGTACGCCACCCTTTACGGCGACATGGCGGGCGGGTTCGCCGCAATAAAAGACCTCTACAAGACGATGGTCTACCGCGTTTCGCTTTATTACAACCGGATGCGGGGGAGTTCGGTCATCCCGGAGCGGGTGCTGAAGAAGCCGCCGTCGGCCGAGCTCAAGCCGGACCAGAAGGACTCCGACTCGTTGCCCGAGTACGAGGTCCTGGATCCGATCCTGCGGATGTATGTCGAGAAGGACCGAAGCGTACCGGAGATCGTGGCGAAAGGGTTTTCAGAGGATGTCGTCCGGAAGGTCGTCTCGCTCGTGGACAAAAGCGAATACAAGCGCCGCCAGGCGCCCCCGGGCGTAAAGATCACGCCGCGGTCGCTGGGCAAGGACCGCCGGATGCCGATCACCAACCGGTCGAACGGGTAAGGCCGTCCGAGCGGTGCTTCAGCATTCTCTATCCTGATTCGCTATCCTGGTCCACTTCTTTATCTCCCCGTGTACCTGTCTCCCACGGAATCACCCGCGTGTTGTGGCACAAGCAATGGTAAATGATAATGGGCGGCTTCCCGTCTGCTCTCTCCATGATGCAGATGGGCTCCACGGCGTTGATGTCGACGATCCTGCCGCAGCATTTGCAAGGGGAAATCGCTGGTGCTGAAAACGGCATGCTTCGTCGGTTCATCTGCTGCCATCCCGCGTGCGGTCTCTATGAAATGAATCCGTCTCGGAAGTATTCGAATCCCAATGGACTGAACGACGATATCCACGGCGCAAAGGGTACTTTTTCGGCGATGCCTCCATTTCCTTATAGGACGATAAGTCCTATATGTCAATGGGATAACAGGCCGGATTGTCCGATTGCGGGATGGCGGGCAAAACGCCTAACATTCACGGCATGTTCAAGCGATTCCGGGAGACGATCGCCGAGTCGATGAAAGCCAGGAGGCTGAAGCGCGCGGACCTGGCTCGCATGACGAAGATCGATTTTTCGTATCTCGACAGGCTCCTGAAGGGGAAAGCGAGATTCAACGAAGACCATATCGAAACGATTTGTAAAGCCTTGGGCATCGTACCGTGGGGCAAACCGGGCCCGGTTCCGGTGCGGATCACCTATTCCAATAAGTTCGAGGACCCCCACCTTCCCCGAAAAAGGGAGTCCGACTATCTCCCCGTGCCGATCGTCGAGCCGAGGGTGGCCGCGGGGAATCCGGAAACCGTCACGAGCGAGCAGGTCATCGACATCGTTTTTATCCACCGCAGGGCCCTTAAGCGCAGGAGCGTCCGGGACTACATCTGCACTTTCGTCAAAGGCGACAGCATGTCACCCGTCCTCCGGGACGGGGCCATCGTCTGCATCGACACCAGGGCGAGGCCGGAGGGGAAAAAGGTTCCGAAGGATTCCATCTGGGCCGTGAGGAAAGACGACGGCACCGTGGTCAAGCACATTCAGATCCAGGACAAAGCGATCCTGCTGGTGTCGGAGAATCCCGCTTACGATATCGAGTCCGTCACCGGAGGAGACGTCATCGTAGGGCGCGTCGTAGGGGTGTGGCAGAGCTTGGCGTGATTTCCGACACGTGGGGCCGCATGAAAAGCCCCGGGAACTTTCATCGCACGTTGATCGTCTTGTAGCTCGCGATGCGGACCAGGCCTGGCTTCGCCCCCTTGAACTTTGAAACGTGCCGCGCCTCCGCCAGGAACACAGGCACGTTCGACGACCCCTTCGCCTTGCTGTGTAAAACGGCAAGGCGGGCCGCTTCCTCGACTACCTCCGCGGGCGTCTCCTTCCCCGGCTTGACCTTGACGAGGACGTGGCTCCCCGGGATCCCCTGCGCGTGCAGCCACAGGTCGCCGGGCGCCGAGAGCTCCTTCACTATCCGGTCGTTCCCCACGTTGTTCTTTCCCACCAGGATCGCGTAGCCCAGGAATTCTTCCCTGGCCACAT
>JAGVHM010000002.1 GCA_020056545.1 bacterium | reverse complement strand
GGACGTTCCTAAGAACTCGTTATAGGGACAATCCCCAGTTTCGAAAATGTTCTTATGTACTGTCGCACTCCCGAGTTCTTAGGAACGTCCCGGTTCTTAGGTCCTATTTCTTAGGGTGCCTCTCGTGCCACTCGCGGAGCATCCGCTCCAGCCTGCTCTTGTAGACGATGATGAGGATTACGACGACGATGGCCACCCCTGCGAGCAGGAACAGGTGGCCGTACTGGGCGTCCCGCAGGTAATAGCCGCTCAAGGTCAGCATCATCGTCCCGAAAAGCCTGCCCGTGGTGGCGATCGCAAGGAACTCCAGGGTCGTCAGATGGCCGAGCCCCAGGATGTAGCAAAGGATGTCCTTCGGGAACCCGGGGATCAGGAAAAGCAGGAACACCAGGAAGACGCCTTTGTGATGCAGGAGGTAGTCGAACCGGTCCATTGTCGCCTTGTCCACGAATCGGTCCGTCAAAGGCCTGCCGAAGGCGCGCGACAGGGAAAAAGCGATGAAGGATCCGATCGTCAGTCCTATCGTGGACAGCAGTGTGCCCAGGAAAGGACCGTACAGGAACCCGCCCAGGAATCCGGTCGCCTCGCCGGGGATCGGAGCCGCAACGACCTGAACGACCTGCAGCAGGATAAAGCCGACGAATCCCCTGTTCCCGAGTGACTCGATGAAGTGGATCAGTCTCTTCTTGTCCATGAAGAACCGGACGGAATCGGTCTGGTAGAGGATTACGGTAATGAGGATGAGGATGACAATCAGCGCCAGAGGCTTCAGCCAGATGCGATACTTTTCCTCCGGCGGCATTCCGTAATTATAGGGGAAGATCGGGACTGAGCGACAGCGCGATTTCGCGGAACCGCGCGAATATCGCTTCCGGGAGGACGGCCGCACCGAAGGGGACCCTGCCCAGGTACCTGTCACCGGCGATCCGCCGGATTTCTTCCTCATTGGTTTCCCGGGACGGAGAATGGTCCGGCGACAGGTCGTTCAGGACGACCCCGAAGAGCGAATTCCCCCCGTCGAGGAGATAACGTATCGTCAGCCTTGCATGGTTCAGGACGCCGAGCCGGTTCCCGGCTACGAGAAGAACCGGAAGTGAAAGGTCGCGCGCAAGGTCCGCGAACGTGCAGCCGTCGCGTATTTCCACCGCAACCCCTCCCGCCCCCTCTACCAGGACGATATCCGACGCTTCCACCGCCGCTTCCACCATACCGCGGATCGGCGCCGGGTCGATCTCCACCCCTTCCATCCTGGCCGCGAGATGAGGCGATAACGGCGCGCGGAGAGGGTACCTGCAGACCGACTCGAGGGGCAGGCGGGGCGCCATCGCGTCGCGGAGAGCCGCCGCGTCGGCGGGATACGGTTTTCCGTCGGCGCCCGATGCGCATCCCGATTCAACGGGTTTGAGCGGATGCACGACGATCCCCGCGGCCGCCAGCCTCCTGCCGAGGAGGCAGGCGAACCAAGTCTTCCCCACTCCCGTGTCCGTACCTGTCACAAGAAGGCGCAACTTTGTGCTCCATTTCGTAATCATGGCAACATGGAATCGTCAGGTGCCCGGACTCCGGGCTCGCGGAGGACTTCCCGGATCGCCCATCCGGCGGCGGCCACGAGATCCTCAATTTCCTTCACCGTGGAAGAAAGGGGGGGCATGAGGACGATCACATCGCCGAGCGGCCGGAGTATGATTCCCCGCTCCCGCGCTTTCCGGACGATCTTCTGTCCGATCTTCATTTCCGATGGAAAGCGCTCCTTCGTCTCCCGGTCGGCGACGATCTCGATCCCCGCCATCAGCCCCTTTTGCCGGATGTCGCCCACGCCGGGGTGCGCGGCGAGGCGCTCGAGTGACTTCGCCATCACCGAAGCGAGGCCGGACACCCGCCCGAAAACGTCCTCCTTATCGAAAATGGAAAGCGTGGCAAGCGCCGCGGCGCAGCCGAGCGGGTTGGCCGTGTATGAATGACCGTGGAAGAAGGTCCGGAACTCCTCGTGCCGTCCGAGGAAACCGCAGTAGATCTCCTCCGTCGTCAGCGTCGCCGCCAGTGGGAGGTATCCCCCCGTCAACCCCTTCGCCACCGCAATGATGTCCGGAGCGACACCCTCGTGGCCGCAGGCGAACATCGCTCCCGTGCGGCCGAACCCTGTCGCCACCTCGTCGCAGATGAGCAGGACGCCGCACTCGCGCGTCACCGCGCGCATACGGGACAGGTAGCCGTCCGGCATCATCAGCATTCCCGCGGCGCCCTGAACGAGCGGCTCCACGATGACGGCGGCAATCATCTCCACGCCTTCACGCACCGCCTCCTCCATGCGGTCTGCGCAATGCATGCCGCAGGATTGCCGCTTGAGGCCGTAAGGGCACCTGTAACAGTGCGGGGTCGGCAGCCGGCGAGTGGAGAAAAGCAGGGGGCGGAAGATCTTGTGGAAGAGGTCGATGCCTCCCGCCGAGACGGAGCCGATCGTATCGCCGTGGTACGCTTCGGAGAGGGTCAGAAAAGTATTTTTCCGCTCCCCGCCCTCCCTTTGACCCCAGTATTGGAACGCCATCTTGATCGCGATCTCCATCGCGGTGGAGCCGTTGTCGGAGTAGAAGACCCGTGCAAGGCCGGGAGGAGCGACCGCCAGAAGCTTTTCCGCCAGTTCTATGGCGGTCGGATGGGAAAGCCCCAGGAACGTGGAATGGGCAAGCGTGTCCAACTGGGCCCGGACGGCGTCGTCGATCTCCTTCCGGCGGTGGCCGAACAGGTTCACCCAAAGCGAGGAGACGCCGTCGAAATATCGTTTCCCGTCCGTGTCGATAAGATAGTTGCCCTCGCCGCGCTCTACTATCAGCGGATCGTCCTTCTCCCAATCGGCCATCTGGGTGAAAGGATGCCAGATGGCCGCCTTGTCCCTAAGCCTGAGCGATCCGGTCCGGTCCAATTCCCTGCTCCTTCAAGGCTTCGTCGATCCGTGCCGCCGCCGTCCCGATCATCTCCCGCGTGTGCGTGGCCATCAGCGTCAGCCGGAGCCGTCCCGTCCCCTCCGGCACCGTGGGGGGGCGTATGCCGTGGACGAACACGCCGCGGTCGAACAGCGCCTTTGAAACCTCCATCGTCTCCCTGTCGCCGCCGACGAGGATCGGCACGATCGCCGTCGGAGAGGACGCCTTCCTGCCCCGCTTCGCCATATCTTCCCTGAACGCCGCCTGGTTGCGCCAAAGGGAGGAGAGGAGCGCCGGCTCCTTCGCGAGAAGCCCCAGGGCGGCGAGCGTCGCCCCCGCGAGCGCGGGAGGAAGGCCCGTGTTGAAGATGAACGGGCGGCACTTGTTGATGAAGTAGTCGACCATCGCCCGTGAAGCGCCGATGTACGCCCCGTACGTCCCCAGCGCCTTTGAGAACGTCCCCATCTGGATCTCCACCCGCCCGTGAAGGTCGAAATAATCCACGGTCCCCCGCCCGTGCGGCGGGAGAACCCCGGTCGCGTGGGCGTCGTCGACGACCAGAATGGCGCCGTGCCTGTCCTTGGCCTCGACCAGTCCGGGAAGCGGCGCGATGTCGCCGTCCATGCTGAATACGCCGTCGGTCACGACTATCTTGCGCGCGGCGGAAGATTGCCGGAGGAGGTCCTCCAGGTGTGAAACGTCTCCGTGCCGGTACACCTCGACGCGGGCGCGGGCCAGCCTGCATCCGTCGACGATCGAGGCGTGGTTCAGCTCGTCGGAAAAGATCGTCGCGTCGGGGCCGGCCAGCGTGGAAAGGATGCCCAGGTTGGCCATGTATCCCGCGCTGAAGGTCAGCGCCGCCTCGGTCCCTTTCAGTTTCGCCACCGCGTCTTCCAGCTCCGCGTGCACGTCCATGTGGCCGCAGATAAGCCGCGAGGCGCCTGACCCCACGCCGTACCGCCGCGCATGCTCCTCGAGCGCAGCCACGACCGCCGGGTGGTTCGCCAGGCCTAGGTAGTTGTTGGAGGAGAAGTTGAGCCGGCGCGCCCCCTCGATGACGATCTCGGCGTCCTGGGGCCCGGACACGCGGCGAAGGGACCGGTACCTGCCTTTCCCCTTGAGGGCCTCGAGTTCCTCGGTGAGAAAGGAGAGGTCCATCGCCTACGGCTCCCGGAGGGTAAGCCCGAGGTCGCGGATCATTTGAATGTCCTCCTCGGCGGGCCGCCCGGATGTAGTGAGGTAGTTCCCGGCCATCGTGCCTGTCGCCCCAGCGGCGAACATGAGCGTCTGCAGGTCGCGCAGGTTCACCTCGCGGCCGCCGCACACGATGATCTCCCGGGCGGGATGGCACAGGCGCAGCATCGCGATTATTTTTATGCACAGGAATGGGGTCAGCTCCCGCTTTCCTTCGAGCGGCGTCCCGGGGACTGGGTTCAGAAAATTGACGGGGATCGAATCCACGTCAAGTTCCCGCAGCGTCATCGATAGCTCGACCCTGTCCGCGTCGGTCTCCCCGATCCCGAAGATTCCTCCGCAGCACACCCAGGCGCCCGCGGCCTTCGCTTCACGCACCGCCCGGACGTCCTCCTCGTAATCGTGGGTCGTGCACATCGAGGGGAAGAAGCTCCGCGAGGTCTCCAGGTTGTGGTGGACCGACCGCAGGCCTCGCGACAGGAGGTAGGCAACGTTTTCAGCGGAAATCGTGCCGAGGCTTACGCATGTCTCGAGCCCCACCTCATCCCGGATCCTCTCGACGGCGTTCCCCACCCGGACCAACTCCTTCCGGTTCCGCATCGCCATCCCGGACGCCACGATGGAGAACTCCCTGGCTCCCCGCTCCTTCGCGTCACGCGCCGCCGCCACGATCTTCTCCTCGTCGATCAGAGGATATTTCGTGATTTCCGCTTTCGACAGACGGGACTGGGAGCAGAACGAGCAGTCCTCCGAGCAGAGCCCGGATTTCGCATTGACGATGGAGCAGAGTCTTATCCCGTCCCCCTTGAATTGGCGCCGAACTCCCTCCGTCACGTCCAGAAGCCGCCACATCTCCTCCCTGGGCAGCCGAAGGACGGCGAGCGCATCGTGAGAGGAGATCCCCTCTCCCGACATCGCATCCTCCCGAATCCTCTTCCAGAACGCTTCCATATCCCTCCCCGCGAACCGCTGCAGGGAACCATTCTTGCCGGAACGGTCGCCGCTGTCAACCTTCATTCATCCAACAAGGTTTACAGCGCCCGCCCCCCTAAGCGCTCGTTTTTCATCTAATATAAGGACGTCGCAGCGAGGAGGCGTATATCGTGAAGGAAGCGGTGCGGCTGCTGGTGTTCGACCTGGACGGGACGCTCATCGACTCCAAGGTGGACCTCGCGAACTCGGTCAATTCCGCGCTCGCGGAGTTCGGCCATTCGCCGTTGCCCCACCCCCTGATCTACTCCTACGTGGGAGACGGGGCGTCAATGCTCATACGGCGAGCCGTCGGCGATGACGGAAACGGGATTCTCCCGTCCGTCCTTGAAACGTTCCTTTCGCATTACAGGCGTAACCTTCTAGAAACCACCCTCCCATACCCGGG
>JAGVHM010000097.1 GCA_020056545.1 bacterium | reverse complement strand
CGGCTGACGCGCAGAAGGCGTGGGTGGGCCTCCCCTCCCGAGAGGAGCTTTTCCACCTCGGGAAAAGGCTTGAGCACGGCTTCCACGGACCGGAAATCGCCTTCCGTGAACCGGTCGGGCCGCATACGGATCTCCACGTAGCCGGGAAGCGGGTTTCCCCCGGCCGCGCGCAGCGCCTCCATCCCCGGGTAGGAGTCTGTGAACTCTTTCCAGGATGTTTCCGGGTCCCTGTACTCCGCGGAGTGAACCTCCGGAAGCCCCGCGGCCCTCCTCGCCATACCCTCTCCCTCCACCGCGGTCACCGACAGGCGGAGCACCGCGGTGATCCTCCAACGGTCGGACAGGTAACGGTTGATGCCTCCCGAGAGCAGCATCGCCTCGAATAACGCTGCGAGCAGAAGGAAAAGGAAAAACCTGCCGGCCGACTCCCGAAGCAAAGCATCCGGCATACGCTTCCAGTCGATCCAGATGAGGGAGCGCCCGTTCATCGAGTGCCGTCCCCGGTTATGGCGAGCCGGAAAAGCCGGAACGGCCCCATTGCGATCCCCTCCTCACCGCTCCTTGCCTTCCATCGCTCCGGGAAGGTCCTCTCAGCGAGCAGGATCGTCTTCCCTTCCCTGGCAAGCGCCCGGAAAAGACCGCCGAGCATATCCGTCCACTCCCCGCCGGCGTTCGCGATCACCATATCCAGGAACAGATACTTCGGACCGCGGAACAGTTCCGCCGCCAGCGCGACCCGCGCCCTCTCCGTCACCGACAGAGAGGAAAGTTTCCAGTCCTGCGAGCCGCCAAGGCCCATCATCGAAAGCAGCTTCTCCTGCCGCTCCTCGCGTTCCCCCGCCGGAATACTTTCCCCCGCCGTCCCGGAAAGCAGGAACAGATCCCGGACTGCGCAGCCGGGCATGGACGGAAACGGATCGGGAACGACGCCGGACGAAGCCCTGAAAGAGTCGACCGCGGACGAACCCCCGCGGTAAATGGAATCACCCCCGACGACGACATCCCCCTCGTCAGGCCGGCGTTCCCCACGGAGAATGCTCAACAGGAGGGTTTTCCCGGCCCCTGCCGGTCCGGTCACCACGCACACCTCGCCTTCGTCGAAAGCGAGGTCGATGCCGTCCCAGAGCTTCCGGTCCCGGGAGACCGCTCCGACGTGAAACGCCTCAATCATGGTTCGTGGGCATCTCCATCCAGGCGTCGAACGCTCCCGAAAAGAGCTTGCGGATCTCCTCCAGGTGCTGCGCTTTCATGCGGCCGCGAAGGACCTCCTGCCAGTCCCGCTCTCCGACGAGGTCGTCATAAGGCTGTCGGACCGTATCGAGAATGATCCCCCCGAGAAAAGCGTGCGTGATGATCTGTGGGTTGTCCTTTCCTCCGTCTTCGGTCTGAATATGGTACACCTTGCCCTTGTATTTCAGGTTGTGGTTGAATCCGGAAAGCATCCGGACGCGCGCTTTCATCGCCTGCTCCTTCTCAAAGCATCACGTTTTCCACGTCGGCGATCCTTCCTCCAAGAAACGCCTCCCCGACATCCGCGAAGCGGCCTGGGTCGTCCGTGACAAGAAAGCGGATAGCCGCACCGATCCGTTCCTCCTTCTTCATGCCGCTTTCGGAAATCAGCACGTCGACGACCCGGGCAGCCTCCTCCCCGGAGTCAACGAGGACCGTGCCGTCGCCGAGGAATTCAGCGATGGTTTTTTTCAGGACCGGGTAATGCGTGCATCCCAGAATGAGAGCATCAGGAGGATCCGGGCGAAACGGGGCAAGGTACTCGGCGACCACGTCGCGCGTAACCGGCCTCTCGATCCACCCCTCCTCGGCCAGCGAAACGAGGAGAGGGCACGGCTGACAGCGGATGCGCGCCTTCGGCAGGGCGGACCGCAGCGCCTGCTCGTACGCCCCGGACCGGATCGTCCCCGATGTGCCGATCACCCCTATCGCATCCCGCTTCGGGAGGGCGGCGACGCGCCGGACGCTTGGATCGATCATTCCGACTACCGGGATCCTGTAGATCTTGCGGAGGGCCGGCAGCGCAAGGGAGGAGGCCGTGTTGCAGGCCACCACCAGCATCTTGATCTCGTGCCGCACGACGAGGTAATTCGCGATCTCCACGGAATAACGCGTAATGGTTTCCCTGGACTTTGTGCCGTACGGCACTCGCGCGGTGTCGCCGAAGTAAACGAAGCTCTCGCCGGGCAGAACCCGGACAAGCTCCCTCAACACGGTCAATCCGCCGACTCCCGAATCGAACACTCCCACAGGCTGGCCCACTCGCTCTCCTAAGACTTTGATTTTCCTAACTTAAAACGGTATGGTAATATTGTCAACAACGGCGCCCGTAATTAGGAGCACTGATGAATGAAATCATGGACTTCCTGACGAACGCGAAAGTCACCGAACTGGCCACGGATCCGCGGGCTCTCGCGGTCGCCGGGGTCATCTTCATCGCCGCGGTGCTCCTGCGATCCAAGTTCATGCTGCTTATGCTCCTGGGAGTGGGGGGAGTCCTCGCCGTTCTGCGCTATTCGAACCTGGGTGTGCAAGGGGGAGCCCCGCTTGATCAGCAGATGCTGGTCTTCGTCGGTGGCATACTGGTTGTCGCGGTCCTGCTCATCTACTTCCTGTTTATCCGGGGAGACTAGCCCTGCGGATCGGTTTCACCACCACCATCCCCGTCGAAGTCGTCTTCGCGGGGGGGCACGTTCCCGTCGACCTCAACAACCGTTTCATAACCTCCATGCGACCGGCGGATTATCTCCGCGAGGCTGAATCCGACGGCTTTCCCCGTAACTGCTGCGGTTGGATCAAGGGGATTTACGGGGTCGCGCGGAGGCACCGTTTCCGGGACGTCATCGCCGTCACGCAGGGCGACTGCAGCTTCACGCAGGCGCTGATGGAGGTGCTCTCATACCGGGGGGTACGCGTCACCCCGTTCGCCTTCCCCTTCGACAGGGATGCCGGCTTCCTCTCCATGGAGCTAAGGAAAATGTCGCGGCGCCTCGGGACGACCGTCGCCCGGGCGGAAGGCTGGAAGAAGCGTCTTGACCGCATTAGGGCGACTTGCCTCGAAATAGACCGCCTGACATGGGAGGAGGGAACGGTCACGGGCGAGGAAAACCATCGCTGGCTGGTCAACTGCTCGGACTTCGAGGGAAACCCGGAGCGGTACGAACGGCGGGCGAAAGCGTTTCTTGCGAAGGCAAGGTCGCGGCCCGCTCGCAGGGACCTGCTCCCCGTGGCATTCGTCGGCGTGCCCCCGATACTGTCGGGACTTCATCAGTTCTTCGAGGAGTGCGGGGCGAGGGTCGTTTTCAACGAAGTGCAGCGGCAGTTCGCGATGCCGGGGCCGTCGAAAAACCTTACTGAACAGTACCTGCGCTACACCTACCCCTATTCCTTTTTCGAGCGCCTGGCGGACATCCGCAGGGAATCCGCCCGCCGCCGCGTGCGCGGGATAGTGCACTACGTGCAATCGTTCTGCTTCCGGCAGATTGAGGACATCCTGCTGCGCAAGGAGATCGGGCTGCCGGTCCTCACGCTGGAGGGCGACGTCCCCGGCCCGCTCGACGGCCGCACGAAGATCCGCATCCAGGCGTTCCTCGAGATGCTGCGCTGAGTGCTCCATGTCGCAAATACGGCTACATTGAATCGCCTGGTGCCCGGACTCCGGGCTCGCGGGGGACTTCCCCGGAGCTACGTTCGCGACCTTCGCCCGCTCACTGCGGATTCCGCTCGACGCAATCTATCCCTCGCTCCATACGCCGCTCCGTGGAAGCCCCCGCTGCGCCCTGCGTCCGCTTTACCGTATTCCTGAATTGAAGCACGCGGATTGGCGCGAAAGGCGCTGCACCTCACTCATGGGGGCCGGCGTAGCCGCCGCAGGAGGGGGGCGCAGTGAGGTTAAAGCGCAGACGGGCGATTTGGGAACGAGCGCCCGGCGAGCCACGAACGGAGTCCCCCCTCCGAGGCG
>JAGVHM010000045.1 GCA_020056545.1 bacterium | reverse complement strand
TCATCTGTTCGATATTCCCCTGGAACAATGGCGATGCTTTCCTGGAAAAGGCCGGTGTTCAGTCGTCCTTTCTGATCCGGACCACCTGGCTGACGCCGGGCAGCGCCTCGATCTCCCTGGAATCCAGGGTGTCGGTGTCTCCGATGACTCCGATGATGATGCGGTTTGCGCCCGTCGACTGGTGGATGTCGAATCCGTGGTCGATCAGGTACGACTTGATCGCGTCCAGCGCCTCTTCCGGCGCGTTGCGTTTCGTGATGATAAGCATGGTTACGGTCCTTCCATTTTCGACATGATGCGCTCCTGGCGGCGGGACTCGTCCACGACTCTCTCGAACAGCCGGACGATGGCGCCGTCGTCCAGCGGCCCCGGGTTGTCCCCCTTCATCCGCGCGAAGATGCGCTTCTCGCGGGCGGGGTCGAACACGGGAAGGCCCAGCTCCTTCTTGATGTGGCCGATTTCAAGGGCCAGCCGGGCACGCTCGTTGAATATACGCAGGAGCACATCGTCAAGCAGGTCTATCCGTTTCCGTATGCCGTCGATCTCCACCTTCACCTCGCAGGAACCGTCTCTTTGCCGCCGGGTTGCGCGTTCCTTTGATCACATTCCTAACAGATATCCCGGCTCTTATCCAGTCCGCGGTCCGGGATCATCCGGTATTTCGGAGTGCAACGGGATGGATGCGGGTCCGGCCTTACGACGGAAATAAAAAAAAGGGCGGGGGAATGGTCCCCGCCCTTGATTTCCTTCTTACCCGAGGCGTGAATTACTTCTTCGGCGCCGCCGGGGGAGGAGTCATCGGCTCGGCCGGCTTCTGCTCGTCGCTCTTGCCTTCCTTCTTGGCTTTCTTCGCGGCCTTTTTCTTTGCGGCCTTTTTCTTTGCGGCCTTCTTCTTCGCCGGCTTCGCGGCTTCGCGTTCCTTCTTTTCCATTCCCGGGGCCGCCTTCGCGGGCTCTGCCGGGGTTGCGGCCTTGGGCTCCGCCGCCACCGCCGTGCCGAGGCACGTCAGGGCGAAAACAACCGCCACCATCAACGAAAGGAACTTCTTCATCTTCGCTTACCTCCAGTAGGAGTAAATTGTACCTGATGTCTGTAACTCAAAGAACATGCCAATCCGGACCCGGATACATACGATTGAATAATAAGGCATAAATTATCAGCTAATGTTCATGGTCCCTTCCGGATTACCCGGATAGGGAGCCGTTTCCCCATTTGAGGAATGGCTCTGCATGAAAGGGGTCTTCTTCTCCACTTCCTTTTCCCGCTTCCTTTTCCGCTTCCTTTTCCGCTTGCAAAAACGCGGCGTAAAGGTATATCATTCATTTCTTTCGGGTTGTGGGCATCTCCCAACAGGGGAACAGGTGTGACCAGGATAAAGCTATTCTCGGGGAACGCCAACGTCGAGCTGGCGAAGGAGATCTGCGCGTTTCTCTGCATCCCGCTGGGGACCGCCGACATCCGGCGGTTCAGCGATGGGGAGATCAACGTGGAGATCCGCGATAACGTGCGCGGAGTGGACGTCTTCATCGTCCAGTCGACCTGCCCTCCCGTGAACGACAACCTGATGGAGCTGCTGATCCTCATGGACGCGCTCAAGCGCGCGTCCGCGCAGCGGGTGACGGCCGTCATACCCTACTACGGCTACGCCAGGCAGGACCGCAAGGTGCTCCCGCGTGCTCCGATCACGGCCAAGCTGGTGGCGGACATGCTGACGGCCGCCGGGGTGTCGAGGGTCCTCACAGTCGACCTCCACGCCGGGCAGATCCAGGGTTTTTTCAACATCCCGGTCGACCACCTGTATGCGGCGCCGGTGATGCTGGAGTATATAAAGGCGAATTACGGGAACGACATCGTTATAGTATCGCCGGACGCGGGCGGAGTAGAGCGGGCGCGGGCCTTCGCCAAGCGGCTGAACTCGCCGATGGCGATCATCGACAAACGCCGCGTTGCTCCCAACGTGGCACAGGTCATGACCATCATAGGCGATGTGGAAGGGAAGACGGCGATACTTCTCGACGACATGGTGGACACCGCGGGGACGCTGGTCATGTCGGCCGATGCCCTTAAAAAAGAGGGAGCGAAGCGCATCTTCGCCTTGGCCACCCACGCCGTCCTGTCCGGGCCGGCGATAGAGCGGCTGGAAAAGTCCGTCATCGAGGAGCTGGTGGTGACCGACACCATCCCCCTCGGCGCGAAGTCGTCCTGCAAGAAGATCCGGGTCCTGTCGGTGGCCGGCCTCCTCGGGGAAGCCATCAAGCGGATCCATTTCCACGATTCGGTAAGTTCGCTGTTCGTCTAGGAGGAGAGAAGGAATGGCCACGATGGAACTGGCGGCGGCGCGCCGCCTGGAGACCGGCAAGGAGATCAACCGGAAACGGCTTGTCAAGGGAAGGGTCCCGGGGGTCATATACGGGAAAGGTCTCGAGACGCGGCCGCTGGAATTCGAGCGGCGCGACCTGGAGAAGTTTCTCTCCGTCGCGAGGCGGGGAACGGTCGTCGTCAAGATGAGCGTGACCGATGGAGCTGCCGCCAACGAGTCTTTCGCGGTGCTGAAGGAGGTCCAGACGGATCCCCGGACCGACCGCGTCATCCACGTCGACTTCTACGAGGTGGCGCTCGGGCAGAAGTTCCGGATCGAGGTGCCGCTGCGGTTCCGCGGGAAGGCGGCCGGGATCGAGCTGGGAGGCGTCCTCGAGCAGGTCGTCCGCTCCCTCGAGGTGGAGTGCACGCCCGACAGCGTTCCCGAGTCCATCGAGGTGAACGTGTCGCACCTCGGGCTTGGCCAGTCGCTGCAGCTGGGGCACCTGACCTTTCCGGAAGGCGTGCATCCAGTGGAGAAAGACATGAAGATGACCATCGTCTCGGTTCACACTCCGAAGGTCGAGGAAGTGGTCACGCCGGCGCCCGAGGAAGGCGTCGAGGCGGTGGAGGGCGCCAGTGTCGCGGAGCCCGCTGAGAAGGAGAAGGACAAGCAGAAGCCATAGCCGCCCGAAGCTCCTGATCGTGGGCCTGGGGAACCCCGGCCGGAGGTACGCCAGGACGCTTCACAACGCGGGGTTCATGGCGATCGAGCTGCTTGCGCGCTCCATGGGTGTGAGGCTCGCAGCCGCGGGAGACCTCGATCGCGGTACCGGCGGCGGCGATGAGGCGATCCCGGTCCTGCTGGCCCGGCCCAGGACGTACATGAACCTGAGCGGCCTCGCGGTGGCGCCGGTCTACCGGGCATACGCCGAATCCCCCGGGGACCTGATCGTCATCCACGACGACCTGGACATCCCGCCCGGACAGGTCCGGCTCAAGCGGGGAGGCGGGACGGGCGGGCATAACGGTTTGCGGTCCCTGCAGGATGAGCTCGGGACGCGGGAGTTCCTGCGGGTGCGGATCGGGATCGGCCGGCCCGCGGAAGGGGTCGACCCGGCGGACTTCGTTCTTTCGCCGCCGCAGCCTGAGATCGTTGATGTATTTCTCGACGGCGTCGCCGCCGCCGAGAAAGCCGTCCAAGATATACTAAGGGACGGCTTCGACAAGGCAATGACGCGCTGGAACGCCCGGCGCGCAAGTCCCTCACCGGATACCGGGGAGGGCGACATACTCCTTGCTCCCGGCGGAAAGACCGGGGGCTCGATAAGCCGAAAGGAGGCTTGAGAAATCCCATGCCGAAGAAGTATGAAACCGTGGTCCTGTTCGACCCCGAACTCCCCGAAGACAAGCGCAAGGAGTTCCTCGCCAAGCTGGCGGGAGTGATCGGTTCCTACCAGGGGGAGGTCCTGAAGCAGGACGACTGGGGAACCAGGAAGCTGGCCTACCAGATCCGCAAGAAGGTCAACGCGTACTACACGTTTCTTCTCTACACCGGAAACCGCGGAGTGGTGGAGGAGGTGGAGCGCAACATCAAGATCTTCGACGGGGTCCTGCGTCACATGACGTGCCGCGTGGAGATCCAGGTCAAGGGGAAGGCCGCCCCGGCTGAGGCGCCGTCCCCTGCGGAAGAACAGCCGCCGCCGGCGGGGGCTCCTCCCGCAGCCCCGGCCCAGTAAAGAGGAGGTTCCGATGGTAACCTTCAACCGTGTCGTCCTGGCCGGCAACCTCGTCCGCGATCCGGAAATCCGGTACCTTCCCTCAGGGATGTCGGTGACGAGCTTCGGCATCGCGGTGAATTCCCGGTACCGCCAGAACAACGAGGTCAAGGAGGAGGTGTCGTTCTTCGACATCGTGGTCTTCGGCAAGCAGGGGGAGAACTGCGCCGAGTACCTTTCCAAGGGGCGGCCCGTCCTGGTGGAGGGGCGGCTCCGGCAGCGGCGGTGGGAGGCGGAGGGAGTAAAGAAAAGCAAGATCGAAGTGGTTGCCCAGAACGTGCAGTTCCTCGGGTCGCCCGGCGGCGGGGCTGGCAAGAGCGCCCCGGAAGGAACGCCGGCCCCGGGCGGCGAAACCGTGGACGACGACACCCCGTTCTAAACGGGCGGGGCGCAACGATATCATCCGATCACCAGGAGGAAGAGGAGCGATGAGCATCCCGACGAGAAACCCCCGGCACAACAGCGGGCGCGAGGGCGGCGGCCCGGGAGGGCCGAAGAGGCGCTACGTCCGCAAGAAGTTCTGCCGGTTCTGCGCGGAAAAGGAGCTTCAGCTCGACTACAAGAACGTCTACATGATAAAGCAGTTCGTCTCCGAGCGCGGGAAGATCGTCCCACGGCGCATCTCGGGGACCTGCGCCAAGCATCAGCGGAAGCTTACGGTGGAAATAAAGAAGGCGCGCATCGTGGCGCTGATCCCGTTCACCGCCACCCAGGTCAGGTAGGAGGGCGGCGATGAAGATCATCCTGCGCGAAGACGTGGAAAAGCTTGGGAAGGCGGGCGACGTCGTCAAGGTCGCCGACGGGTTCGGGCGCAACTACCTCATCCCGCGGCGGCTGGCGGTGCCTGCGAACGTACGGAACCTCAAATCCCTCGATCATGACAGGCGGGTGATCGAGGCGCGGGTGAAGAAATCCCGGAAGAGCGCCGAATCGCTGGTTTCAAGGCTCCAGGCGGTGTCCGTGACGATCTCCGCAAAGGCGGGCGAGGAGGGGAAGTTGTTCGGCGCGATCACGTCCAGGGACATCGCCGAAGCGCTGGAAAAGGCCGGCGTCCCCGTCGACAGGAAGATGATCCAGCTTCCCGATCCGATAAAGCATCTGGGCGACTACAAGGTCAAGGTGAAGGCGGGCGCCGATTTCCAGCCCGAGGTCTCCGTGAGCGTGGTGGCGGAAGCGTAACCG